>NZ_JBEGED010000015.1:0-19528 GCF_040202885.1 Xanthomonas sp. WHRI 1810A | reverse complement strand
ACACACCGCAAGCGCCTGGTTTGATGACTGCTGCGCAGCCAATCGCGGGACAAGCCACGCTCCCACGGCCTGCGGCCAGCATCAAAAGCCTGTGCGCACTATTGCCCCCGACGACCGCAGGGCGGAGTATTTGCCTACTCCAACAATAAAAGTCGAAGGCAGACACCATGCAGATCGAAGGAAAGGTATTTCTGGTCAGTGGCGGCGCGTCCGGGCTGGGGGCGGCGACGGCGCAGATGCTGGTCGTGGCGGGGGCCAGGGTCATGCTGGTCGACCTCAATGCCGATGCGGTTCAGGCCCAGGCGCTACGACTCGGCAGCAACGCCCGCGCCAGCGTGGCCGACGTGACCCAGGAAGCCGCGGCCCAGGCGGCGGTCGCCAGCGCGGTCAGTGAATTCGGCCAGTTGCACGGCTTGGTCAATTGCGCCGGTATCGTCGGTGCCGAAAAAATCCTCGGCAAGGACGGCCCCCACGGTTTCGACAGTTTCAGCCGGGTCATCGGCGTCAACCTGATCGGCAGCTTCAACCTGTTGCGTCTCGCTGCCGCCGCCATCGCCGAAAGCACGCCGGACGACAGCGGTGAGCGCGGCGTGATCATCAACACCGCCTCGGTGGCGGCCTATGACGGCCAGATCGGCCAGGCGGCCTACGCCGCGTCCAAAGGCGCCATCGTCAGCCTGACCCTGCCTGCCGCCCGCGAGCTGGCACGCGTTGGCATCCGGGTCATGACCATCGCCCCGGGCATTTTCGAAACCCCGATGATGGCGGGCATGACGCCCCAGGTCCGCGAAGGGCTGGCGGCTGGCGTTCCATTCCCGCCGCGTTTGGGCAAACCGGACGAATACGCCGCACTGGTCCGTCACATCATCGAAAACAGCATGCTCAACGGCGAGGTCATCCGTCTGGATGGCGCGCTGCGCATGGCTGCCCGTTAAGAGGAGCCACGCATGTCTTCTAACCCATCATCCCGTTCCATGGACCCGGTCGTGATCGTCAGCGCGGTGCGCACCCCCATGGGCGGGTTTCAGGGCGATCTCAAAACCCTCACCGCGCCGCAACTGGGCGCGGCGGCCATTCGCGCCGCCGTGGAGCGTGCGGGCCTTGGGCCGGCGGATATCGATGAAGTGCTGTTTGGTTGCGTGCTGCCCGCCGGGCTCGGCCAGGCCCCTGCGCGTCAGGCGGCGCTGGGGGCGGGGCTGAGCAACGGGACGCTGTGCACGACCCTGAACAAGATGTGCGGCTCCGGCATGCAGGCCGCCATCCTCGGCCACGACGTGTTGTTGGCCGGCAGTGCCGAGGTGGTGGTGGCTGGCGGTATGGAAAGCATGTCCAACGCGCCGTATCTGCTGGACAAAGCCCGCAGCGGCCAGCGCATGGGCCACGGCCAGATCCTGGACCACATGTTTCTGGACGGGCTGGAAGACGCTTACGAGCGCGGCCGTCTGATGGGCACCTTCGCTGAAGACTGTGCGTCGCGCGAAGGCATCAGCCGTGAAGCGCAGGACGCGTTCGCCGTGACTTCCCTGCTGCGTGCGCAAGACGCTATTCGGGAAGGGCGCTTCGAGGCGGAAATCGTGCCGCTGCAGGTCACCGAGGGCAAAGAGCAGCGCACCGTGCTGCACGACGAGCAACCGCCCAAAGCGCGGATGGACAAAATTCCACAGTTGAAACCGGCGTTTCGCGCTGGAGGCACGGTCACTGCCGCCAACTCCAGTTCGATTTCGGACGGGGCGGCGGCGTTGATTCTGATGCGCCAGTCCGAAGCCGCGCTGCGAGGATTGACGCCCCTCGCAGTGATCCGTGGCCATGCCGCCTACGCCAACGAGCCAAGGTTGTTTCCCACCGCGCCCATCGGCGCCATCGAAGCGTTGATGCGCAGGACGGGGTGGCCGCTGGACGAAGTGGACCTGTTCGAGATCAACGAAGCGTTCGCGGTCGTGGCGCTGGCGGCCATGAACACGCTGCAGCTGCCCCCTGAAAAAGTAAACGTAAACGGCGGCGCCTGTGCCTTGGGCCACCCCATCGGTGCCTCGGGTGCGCGGATTCTGGTGACGCTGATCTCGGCGCTGAAGCAACGCGGTTTGAGCCGAGGCATCGCCGCTATCTGCATCGGCGGCGGGGAGGCCACCGCGATGGCCATCGAAGTCACCTAAGTTTTAGATATCAACGGCTTAAGACGTTTAACTAAAGTCGTTTATCGGTTTGATACCCAATTAATCATTTGGATAACTATCAATGAGTTACGAAACTATCCTGCTTGAGATTCGAGGTCGTGTAGCCCTGCTGACACTCAACCGTCCAGGTGCGTTGAATGCCCTGAACGCGCAACTGATCGGCGAGCTCAACCAGGCGCTGGACGAGATCGAGCGCAATCCCGACATCGGTTGCGTGGTCCTCACGGGGTCCGCCAAAGCCTTCGCGGCGGGGGCCGACATCAAGGAAATGGCGCAGCTCAACTACCCGCAGATCTACCTGGATGACCTGTTCAGCGAGAGCGATCGGGTGGCCGCGCGGCGCAAACCCATCATCGCTGCCGTGGCCGGGTTTGCCTTGGGCGGCGGCTGCGAGTTGGCGTTGATGTGCGATTTCATTCTGGCGGCGGACAACGCCCGATTCGGGCAACCGGAAATCAAACTCGGCGTGCTCCCCGGCATGGGCGGCACCCAGCGCCTGACCCGGGCCGTCGGCAAGGCCAAAGCCATGGAAATGTGCCTGACCGGGCGACTCATGGACGCAGCGGAGGCCGAGCGCGCTGGCCTGGTTTCCCGCATTGTGCCCCTGGACTCGCTCCTGGAAGAGGCCATAAGCGTCGCCACTTCAATCGCCGGGAAGTCCCTGCCGGTGACGATGATGGTCAAGGAAAGCGTCAATCGGGCCTTCGAAGTCAGTCTGGCCGAAGGGGTTCGCTTCGAACGTCGAGTGTTTCACGCAGCCTTCGCCACCGAGGATCAAAAAGAAGGCATGGCGGCGTTCATTGAAAAGCGCGAGCCGGTGTTCACCCATCGTTGAGGCTGGAAAAGGTCAGGCGGTCTGCGGTGATCTCGATCACGGCCCGGGCGGTGCGCAGGGTCAGCGGGTGATGGCTGGTGAGGTTCAGCCGTTCTTCGGGCGTCAGATGCAGGGGCGCGTCAGATTCACGGGGTAGCGAATCAAGCGGGCCGGCCTTGAGGGGCTCGGCCGTCTCGGGCGGCATCGCGGCGCAAATCACCGGCTGATCGGGGTCGTCATCAAAGAACGCCACGCTCACCGCCGTGCAGGTGGGCGGGAGGTCGACGGCGCTGCACAGCATGGCCCAACAGCCTTCACCGCCCTCATCGACGTTGGCTGACTGCCAGTCAAACCGCAGGTGCAGACGGCCGGCGACGTCATAGGCATGGGGCAAGGTCAGCGTGGCGGCGTGTCTCTCGGTGATCGCAGGCTTGGGGTGCAACAGCGACGGACGAAACGGCATGGCCCAGGGCAGCACGGCAAAGGTGTTCCGGTAATGGCGGGCCCTGGTTTGTCCGGCGCTGTCCTTCGGTGTGTGCCCGGACAGCAGCGACGGGCAGGTTTGGGGCCGATCCTCGCCCATGGCGCAGACAACTGCCGCGATGTCTTGTGGGCAGGCGCCTTTCAGTGCACCCAACTGCCGCCCTTCGTGGCGGATCTCGGTCAGCAGCCATTGGTCGTTCATCAAACGGTCGGGATGCTCGGTGACGCGCATGATCTGCCCGGTAACCAGCGCCGGGTGATCGCTGGCGCCCTTGATCAGCCGACGCTCGCAGCGCAGGCGTTCCAGGGTCCGCGCACTGGCCTGGGTGGACGGCATCGTGACACTTGACGTCTGGGTCATGAGCGACGACGGCTCGCGGGCGTGGCTGCTGTAGCTGGGGCGAAGGGCCAGATGCTCGGCGAAATGGTGGATGCCGAGCCGGCTGTGGTGCGGGTCGTCGCCCAGGACCGGTACCGCCCGTGAGGCCATCAGCTCCGGGAAGCTGGCCGGATCGTCCGCAAACACCAGCACATGCCCGTCGGCGCTGTGCTCGAAGCGAAAGCTGATGCCTTCTTCTTCGCACAGACGTTGCAGCAGGTGCAGGTCAGTTTCCTGGTATTGCACGCACAGGGCCCGCGCCGGATAGACGCCAGTGATGCGGTCGAAGTGGTAGGCGGGCGGGTGGAGGCCGTGATCGGCCAGTAAGCGGCTGATGATCTGCAGTACGTTCAGGCCGGTGAAGGTTCTGGCGGGGCGGGCGCTGGCCAGCCGCTGCAGGTCCGGCATCAGGCTGACGCGGTACAGGCTCAGGCCGTCGCCCGTGTGCACGCAGCGGGCCTCGCTGATCTGGCCGTGAATGCCGTGCGGCGCCAGACCGAAGGCCAGCCAGGCGCTGCATCCGCGCAGAGCGGCGCAATCGGATTCGGGGTGACGAACGATCAGGTCCACGTCGAACCGGTAGGGCTGGTTCAGCGCTTCGTGCCCGGTGAAGCGGATGACCTGCAGATCCATCTGGCTATCGTTGATCGCCAGTGTCATCGGCCCTTGCTCGTCGTCGCTCATCAGCGTGTTCTCTCACCTTGGAAATCGAGGTGCAGAGGTTACGGAATGCAACGGGCTCGCGTCTTCGCTCGCGGATATTTCGGAAACGGCCTACAACGGCTGTCCGCATGTCACGGCTGGCAAAGCGGCCCGCGTGACGAAACTTAACGGCGCGGGTTTGATCGACGGTGCGCGGCGAGGGGTTTCATCTGGCGTCATCGTGTATAAAATGCGCGGGCGCTGTGCAGTTGCCGCAGCGCCATCAAATACGTCACCCTTTTCAGCGCTTATCGTCACGCGAACGGCACGCCATGCCGAACGTCGAACCCTGACGACAAGACGCCACCGAAACAAGAGAGCAATCATGGGCGCACAGTGGAAGGTCAAGCACAGAGAAGCAGCAGCCAACGCCAAGGGGCGTATTTTCGGCAAGCTGTCCAAGGAAATCATGATTGCTGCGCGCTCCGGCGCTGACCCCGACATGAACGCACGCCTGCGACTGGTCGTGGAACAGGCGAAAAAGGCGTCCATGCCCCGTGAAACCCTCGAACGCGCCATCAAGAAAGGCGCCGGCCTGCTCGGCGAACACGTGCATTTCGAGAAGCTCACCTACGAAGGCTTCGCCCCGCACAAGGTGCCGGTGATCATTGAGTGCCTGACCGACAACATTAACCGCACTGTTTCTGAAATCCGCGTGCTGTTTCGCAAGGGCCAGTTGGGCGCCGCCGGTTCCGTGTCGTGGGATTTCCTGCACCAGGGCATGATCGAGGCAGTGCCGAGCACCCCGGACGCAGACCCCGACGAAGCGGCCATCGAAGCCGGCGCCCAGGAATGTGAACCGGGTGAAGAAGGCGCCACCCTGTTTTTCACCGACATCACCGACCTGGACGCCGTGTGCAAGGCGCTGCCGGATTTCGGCTTCACGGTGCAGTCCGCGCACATCGGCTACCGCCCGAAAAGCACAGTGGACGGCCTGACCGACGAACAGATGGCCGAAGTCGAAGCGTTCCTCGAGGCCATCGACGGGCACGATGACGTGCAGAATGTGTATGTGGGGTTGGCGGGCTAAGCACTACACCGCAAAACCCTGTAGGAGCTGACGAGCCCGAGCGAGGCTGCGATGTAATGTGCCTGACACACCGCAATCGCAGCCTTCGTCCCTCGGCAGCTCCTACAGTGACTTCAGCGCAGCGTCGAGATCGCCGACAACTGCTGCTCGATCTCGACAAACACCGGCCGCAAGGTCGCCGTCGGTTGAATGCATTGCTCCTGAAGCTCGATCAGCCGGCCTTGCAGGTCGGCGTCCATGCCGTCGCAGCGCTCGATCAATTCCCCCAGCAACAGCCCGAACGCCCGCACTTCCAGACGCTCAAGGCCCAGGCCGGTGGTGGCGTCCGGGTAGAACGACGCGGCGCCGAAATCCCCCAGCAGGCAATCGCCGTGCTCATTCCACAACACGTTGTGCGCGTACAGGTCGCCGTGGGTCAGGCCGTGGGCGTGCAGATGGGCGGTGGCGGCGGCAACACCGGCGGCAATCCGCACGGCAACCGCCGGGCTGAAACGCGTAGCGCCGTAGATGTCCCGGGTGCAACTTTGCAGGCTGGGCGGGCCGGCGAGGTTGATGAATTCGGGGGAAATCAGCTGCATCACCAGCCCGTCCACTTCGGCGGGATGGCCGTGGATCTGCCCTTCGACGGTGATCAGATTCGGGTGATTGCCCGCCGCGATGCACGCCGCCATTTCGTTGAGCGGCGACCCGTCGCTGGTCACGGCGCCCTTGTACAGCTTGACCGCGACCGGCTGCGGCGGGCGATCTTCATCGAACCACAGCGCCTGCTGAATCACCCCGGAAGCGCCTTGCCCCAGCACCTGCTCCAGCTGCAAATCCTGCCACGGGATCGGGTGGATCGGCGTGTCGTTGGGCGGCGATGACAACGGATTGCCGGCGCAGGCCAGCCAGGCCAGCGCGGGCATCTCCAACAGCCAGTCGGGCAACTGATGAATATGGTTGGCAGAGATGCGCAACAGCTCCAGCCGTGTGCACCGGGCCAGCGTCGCCGGCAACTGTCGCAGCCGGTTGCCGGCCATCATCAGTTTTTGCAGCGCTTCACAGTCGCCCAGCGCGTCGGGCAGCGACTCGATGCAGTTGTCGGTCAGGATCAACGACCGCAGCCGCGGCGGGAGCGCGGCGGCGGGCACCTCGCGGATGCGGCACGCCTTGAAACCCACCACCTGCAACTCTGGGCATTGGCCGATGCCTTCGGGCAGGCGGGTGAAGGGGTTGTTGGAGCAGAACAGGATCTTCAGGTGCTTGAGCCGGTGCAGATCGTCCGGCAGCTCGGTCAGCGCGTTGTTGCTCAGGTCGAGCATTTCCAGGGAATCACTGAGGGTGAAGATCTCCCGGGGGAATTCGGTCAGCCCGGCGGTCAGGTCCAGACGCTTGATGCCGGCCAGCTTGCCGGCGCGCAGGTCCGCGAGAGTGTGCATAAAAGTGATCACTGATGGCTGAAGGGGCCGGCCATCATAGCGGCTTGCAGGTCACGACGGCAGTGGCTGATCACTTGACGCTTCACTCAGGCAGCGGTCGAGCAACTGGTGCATGCGCTCAAGGCTGGGCGAAGTTTCGGCGTACAGGATGCGGTAGATCATCGGCGCCACCACCGCGTCGATCAGTTCCTCGGCACAGGGCGTGCGTTCGCCGCGCTCACGGGCCCGGTCGATCATGATCTGGAACTGATCGCGGACCATGTTGAAGCATTTGCCGGAGCACAGCGTCGCGCTGCTGGCCACCACGTCACGCATCATTTCCCGGCCCGGCTCTGAACTCATCTCATCCAGATAGACTTCGGTCCAGTTGCGCAGGTCGTCGCGCAGGTTGCCGCAATCGACCGGCTCGTCCGGGCGCAGCCGATCCACCGCGGCATCCGCCAGCAGGGCAGTGAGGTCGCCCCAGCGCCGGTAGATGGTCGACGGCGTTACGCCGGCACGCGCGGCAATGACCGGGACGCTGAGGGCCGAACGTTCTTGTTCGAGCAACAGGTCGCGCACGGCGGCGTAGATCGATGTTTGCACCCGGGCGCTGCGACCGCCGGTGCGGATGCCTTCTTTGATTGCCATGTGGCGGACCTTAACACAAAGTATTTGCTTTAAGCGGATTCAACTTGCACACTCGGTAAAGCTAAGTATTCGCTTTTATGCCGTGGTTTTTTGGAGAGTGTACCCGTGTCTCAATCTTTGCAGAACCGGAAAATCGACGGCCGGGACCGAGGGCATCTCGGTTTCCTCGCATTTGTGTTGCTGTGCTTCTTCGCCGCGTCCAGCACGCCCACGCCGCTTTATCACCTGTACCAGCAAAGCTGGGGCTTTTCGCCGGCGCTGTTGACCCTGATTTTTGCCGTGTACGCCCTCAGCCTGCTGGTGGCGTTGCTGGTGGTGGGTTCGCTGTCTGATTACCTCGGGCGGCGGCCGGTGATCTTTGCCGCGCTGGTGCTGGAAATCGTCGCGATGCTGCTGTTCATCGGCGCCCACGATGTCAGCTGGCTGCTGGCCGCGCGGATCCTGCAGGGATTTGCCACCGGGATGGCCACCAGTGCGCTGGGCGCCGCGCTGCTCGATACCGACCAGACCCAGGGCCCGCTGGTCAACAGCATCGCGCCGATGTTCGGCATGGCGGCGGGTGCGCTGGGGACCAGTGCCCTGGTGGAATTCGCGCCGCTGCCGTTGTCGTTGGCGTATTCGGTGTTGCTGACGGCGTTCATCGTCCAGGCCCTCTACGTGTGGCGTACCCAGGAAACGGTCACGCCGCAGCCGGGCGTCTGGGGTTCGCTGCGACCGTCGCTGCATGTGCCGCCGCAGGCGCGTGGCACGCTGTGGCTGGTGTTGCCGGCGGACATTGCGGCCTGGGCGCTGGGCGGGTTTTTCCTGTCGTTGACGCCGTCGTTGCTGGCGGCGGCCACCGGCTCCACGTCGGTGCTCAACGGCGGCTTCGCGGTGGCGGCGCTGACCATCAGCGGCGCCGTGGCGATCATGAACCTGCGCACCCGTGCGGCCGGTCTGGCGCTGTGGGTGGGCTGCAGCTTTCTGGCGGTGGGCGTGACCGTGATTCTGGCGGCCGTGAATCTGGGGCTGCTGTGGCTGTTTTTTGTCGGCACAGTGATTGCGGGCATCGGCTTTGGCTCAAGCTTTCTCGGTGCCCTGCGCTTGCTCCTGCCGCTGGCCCACGCCCATGAACGCGCCGGGCTGATGTCGGCGTTTTACGTGCTCAGTTACCTGGCATTCTGCGTACCGGCATTGATTGCCGGGCTGACGATCAAACGCGTGGGGTTGATTCCCACCACCAATGTCTACGGCGCGATCGTGGTGCTGCTGGCCCTGAGCGCGCTGGCGGGCCTGATGGTGCAGCGGGCGAGCAAGGCCCGGATGTTGAACGCCCGGTAGGCGCGGTGGGAGGACGCTTGCTCGCGATTGGATAGTCGGCGCCCGGAAGAGGTGGGAGATGTACCCACTTCATCGCGAGCAAGCTCCCTCCCACGGTTCTCCTCCGGGTCATTGCCGGACATCAGATCGGATGGCTCAACGCCTGGCGTGCCGCTTGCGCCGCCGGGTCATCCGCCGGGCCGACCATGGCGTAGTTGTACCCGCTGCCGGACCAGTAGTCGGCCTGCAGTTCGCCATCACGTCGGCTGCCACGGGGCAGCAGGTGATCGCGCTGGGCCGGCGGGCGAATGTAGAAACTCAGGGTGCGCCCGTCGGTGTCCTTGTACACCACCATGGCCGCCGCGCCCTGTTCGGTCGGGGTCAGGCGCCCGCTGACCGGTTTGAAACCCGCCGCTGCCAGGTCCGGCAGGCGATTGGCCTGGGCAAAGTTGGTGTCCAGCCAGCCCTGCACATCGCCGGTTTCAGTCGGACTCCAGTCACTGGCCATGCCGGCCTTGACCGCAAACATCCGGTACGCCTGCACCGCGTCCGCCATGGGCGCGACATTGCCCGCCAGGGTCATTTCCCGCGCCTGCCAGCCACTGAGGCCGCCGACACTCACGGCGATCAGCAACACGGCGGCGGCCGCGAAGTGCCGGGTGCGGTTGCGTTGCAGACGCTGGCGGATGAACGCCGGGTCCAGCTCCGGGTTGGGCGCACGGTGCAGCTCACCGCTCATCGCGGCGCGCAGGGTTTGGGCGTCCTGTTGCCAGGCCTTGACCTGTTGCGCCACCTCGGGATGGGCAGCCAGGTACGTGTCCATCGTCAAGCGGTCGGCCTCGTTGAGCTGGCCGTCGACGTAGGCGTGCAGATCGCGTTCGCTGGGGGGCAGGGTGATCATTTCAATATCCGCAGGGCAGGGGTGGTGATTTCGCCATCGCTGAGCAGGCGCAGGGCCTGACGCGCGCGAGACAGGCGGGACATGACAGTGCCCACCGGTACATCGAGAATTTCGGCGCATTCGTTATAGCTCAGGCCTTCGACCGAGACCCAGAGTAACAAGGCCCGTTGTTCGGTGTTAAGTCGCTCGAAAGCCTGTAGCGTTGAGCGGGCGACCACCGTGCGTTCCACCGACGGCTCGAAATGGTCGTCCTTGCCGCCGGTGAACAGCTCCAGCATGCGGCTGTAGCGACGGGACCGGCGATGGGCATCGAGAAATTGTCTATAAAGAATGGAGAACAGCCAGGCCCGGAGATCGCCTTCGGGGCGTTTGCTGCCCCAGGAGGACAGGGCTTTTTCCAGGCTCGATTGCACCAGGTCATCCGCACTGCTGGGGTCGCGGGTCAGGGACACTGCAAACCGGCGCATGCGCGGCAACAGTTCTCTGAGTTGTTCGTCTAGAGTGTTCATGGGCGGGTTTCCAGGTCATCCAGCAAGATGATTCAAATCGTATGACCAGAGAGACGCACGCCGTACACCGTTATTCCATGCCCCTAAAAATAAACATCAGCGCAGGGAATAGAAGTCCCGCAGGAACGTCCACCTTCATTACCGTGATGAGAGGCCAAAGGCCCGGAGTTTCCCTATGACTGAGCGTGAACCCCCGCAGCACTCCAGACCTCCCTTGAGTACACCGCAGATTTTAATTCGCCTGGCCGGGATCGGCGCCGTGGTGGTGGTGATCGCCGGCGCCTTCGCCTACATCAATGGCACCCTGGACCCGCAACGCCTGACGCCGGCGCGGGTGGTCGACACCTTCGAGCACAACAATGGCCTGTTTCCCGGCTATCGGCGCAATCACCCCAAGGGCACCTGCGTCGCCGGTTACTTCGACAGTAACGGCGCGGCGGCCGCGTTATCCAGCGCGCAAGTGTTCGGCACCGGGCGCACGCCGGTCATCGGGCGGTTCGCGCTGCCCACCGGCAATCCCAACTCCCCGGACAACGCCGCGCCGATCCGCAGCCTGGCGTTGCAGTTCACCCAACCCAATGGCCAGCAGTGGCGCACCGGGGTGAACAGTATGCCGCTGTTTCCGGTGGGCACGCCGGCGGCGTTCATCGATCTGCAGAACGCCACCGCCGCCGATCCCAAGACTGGCAAGCCCGACCCGGCCAAACCGCCGGCGTTCTTTGCCGCGCACCCTGAGACCGCGCCGTTTCTGGCCTGGGTCAAGACCGCGAAACCGTCGGCCAGCTACGTGACGGAAACCTACAACTCGATCAACGCGTTCGTGCTGGTCGCGGCCGATGGCAAACGTCAGGCCGTGCGTTGGAGCGTGGTGCCGCAGAATCAGGATTCACTCCAGGCGCCGACGCCGCAGGACAAGGACTTTCTGGAAAAGGACCTGACCGAAAAACTCGCCGCCGGCCCGCAGCGGTTCAGCCTGGTGCTGACCCTGGCCAATCCGGGCGATCCCGTCAACGACGCCAGCAAAGCCTGGCCGGCTGACCGCAAGACGGTAGATGCCGGGACGCTGGTGCTGAACAAAAGCAACCCGCAACTAAGCGGCGATTGCCGTGACATCAACTACGACCCGCTGGTCCTGCCCAGCGGCATCGAAGGCTCGGACGATCCCTTGCTGGCGGCGCGGTCTGCGGCCTATGCGGCGTCCTACGAACGTCGCACCCGTGAAGTGAATCAGCTCAGCGCCGCACCGGCACAGGAGAAGCAACCATGAGTGCTCCAACGTCTCATTTCGCACCGCTGGCGCGTCTGCTGCACTGGGTCATGGCGTTGATGGTGATCGCCATGCTGTTCATCGGCGCGGGCATGGTGGCCTCGATATCCGAACGCCACGAATGGCTGCTGAACCTGCACAAGCCCCTGGGCATCGCGATTCTGGTGTTGGTGATCGTCCGGTTGATCGTGCGCTTTTTGACCAAAACCCCGCCGTTGCCTGCCGATTTGCCTGCCTGGCAAGCGTTGGCGGCCAAGCTGTCGCATTACGTGCTGTACGCGCTGATGCTGGCGATGCCGTTGATTGGCTGGGCGATGATTTCGGCCGCCGGTGATCCGGTAATGCTGGGCGAAAGCGTGCGCTTGCCGTCCATCGTCGCTGCCGACGCGCAAACCTTCGCCTGGCTGCGCGGCGCGCACCAGTACCTGGCGTACCTGTTTTTCCTGACGATACTCGCCCACCTCGCCGCCGCGCTGTTTCATGGCTGGATTCGGCGGGATGAGGTGTTGGGGAGCATGTTGCGGGGGCGGGACTAATCCCTGAACCGGACACGGAATGTGTAGGAGATTCTATGGTTGGAAACAACGTCTTTTATGCCCGTTTAGTGACGTACTCTTCCTGATTTTTCATCAGGGAGAATGCAACGCGGGCCAGCTTGCGGGACAGGATTAACAGCGCTTTAGTGCTCGCTTTGCCTTTGTTCAGATAATACGGAGCGTCAGATTTTACGACCGGTTCCCGGCCGATCGCTGGCAAGCCAAGCTCCCACGCCCTCCGGGCAAAAGCGGAACGACGCGCGTTTGGGCTTTTGATTCTGGCCGAAGGCCGTGGGAGCTGGCCGGGCGGCGTTCCGTTTGCCTGCGATCTGGCGCGCAGCGGCAGCAAAAACCTGCCGATGCGGTATCAATCGACACCACGGTCGCCAGGTTTCAGGGGCGCTTCTGATCGTGCCCACGCTCCGCGTGGGCATGCATCCAAAGACGCTCCGCGTCCCGGGTGTGACGCGGAGCGTCGAGGGAGGCGTTACCACGCGGAGCGTGGGAACGATCATCTGTTCCCGGCCCGATGAACCGCTTCTGCCGAAGGCGTGGGAGCTGCCGAGGCACGAGGCTGCGATTGCGGTGTGTCATACGACAACAATGTCGACCGAAACACCGATTCGCAGCCTTCGTGCCTCGTCAGCTCCTACAGTTAACCGTGTTGTTGCGTGATACCTGCTCTAATCAACGCAGCACTGAAACCATCTGCGCCAAGGTCGTCAACACATCCTTGGCCAGTTGTTTGGAGCGCTCGCCCGACCAGCCGGTGACCGGGTTCGGCGCGTCGTCGTTGTCTTTGAACGGCATTTCCAGGGTCAGGGCCAGGCATTTGTAGCGCTCGCCGGTGCTGTTGCAGGCCAGGTTCATGTTGGCTCTGCCCGGCGCAGACCGCGGGTAGCCGTAGCGCGTCTGGAAGTCCGGGGTGATGGCGCTCAACCGAGTGCGGAAGTCAGCCTCCAGCTCACTCTGTTTGGCGGTGTAGCCGGGATTGCCCTCGCAGGCGGCGGTAAAGACGTAGGGGATTTCCTCGTCGCCGTGGACGTCGAGGAACATGTCCACGCCGTACTGTTCCATCTGTTGTTTGACGAAGAACACCTCCGGGCTGAGTGCCGGGGTGGTGTCCTGCCAGGCGCGGTTGAGGTCCTTGCCCTGAGCGTTGGTGCGCAAATGCCCATGGAACGAGCCGTCCGGGTTCATGTGCGGCACCAGGTACAGGTCAGCCTGTTCCAGCAGCCCGGCCAGTTCGGCGTCGTTCTGTTGCAGGCGCTCGATCACGCCCTCCATGAACCATTCGGCCATGTGCTCGCCCGGGTGCTGCTGGGCAATGATCCAGAGGCTGCGTTTGCCGGGGGCGCCGTTGCCCGCGCGCAGCAGCGGAATCTCTCGGCCTTCGACGCTTTTACCGGTCGCGAGCAGTTCCACACCGCTGATGGAAAGCGCCTGATCAATCAGCCAGTCATGGCGTTCACGGCTGTAGGGCTCGAAATAGGCGAACCACATCTGTGGCGCCTCCGGGGTGAACGGGACGTTCAGCGACTTGCCGTCGAAGGTGCTGGGCACGCGGAACCAGGTTTTCTGGTCGTAGGACGCGGCGGCGTTGTAGCCGGTCCAGGCGCGGTTGTAGCTGGATTCACTGGCGTTGGTCAGGCTGAAGCCATGAGGCTGGCCCACCTGCATGCCGTCGACTTTGAAGTGGAACCACTGCAAGTGCGGGCTTTGGGTGTCGGGGCGGATGGCCAGCTGGAGGTGTTGCGGGTTACTTGCATCGACCACGGCAATATTGCCGCTGTCGAAATCAGCACGGATGGAAAGCGAGGTCTGGGTCACGGAAGGGTCCTGAATACAGTAATGCCAGGGTGTGCCGTCAGATCACAGCAGTGCTGGGGCGCACGCGGTGCCAAGGGCTGTTATGACACTTACTTTACACCGAACCCATTGCGGCGCCGCGACGTATTGTTCCGTAAAAGCGGCCATGGCCATGATTGACCGGGGAGGGGGCTTACAGCAGCGAAGACATCGCCTCGGCCGTGACCAGCACGCTGCACAGGAATGCCGTCAGCAGCAGCCATCCCAGGTACACGCGGCGTTTGCGACGGTGCCAGCCGCTGGCGCCCATAACGGCCGACGGCGCCTGGAGCCGACGCCACAGGGTTTCGGTGGTCTCGAACGCCTGGAGGTGGGACAGGTCGGCGTCGAGCCAGTGGCGAAACTCGATGCGCTGGCTGGCGGTCGCCTGGGGGCTTTGCAGGTGCACGTACCAGCGATGGGCCTGTGCGCCGACCGGGTCCACCAGGCTCTGGCCGTCGAGCTGATCGCGGCATTGTTCGAGCACGCGGACCATGGCGCGTTCCACCGCGGCGGGGCTGATGTCCAGCAGCAGCGCGATGTCGGCGTAGGGCACTTGATCGAGACGGCTGAGCAGGAAAACCTGCTGCGTGCGCCGGGGCAGTTTTTGAATGCGCCGACGCAGCTCGTCGCTTTCCTGGCTCAGCGGTGTATCCGGCTGCTGCGTGGGCGCGGTAAACAGTGAGGCGAATTGACCCGTCATAGTAATTTCACTCGCTGCGTCTGCATGTTCGTCCATTGAATGAGGCGTGGAGCATCGTCCGTGACACAGCTTCACACTAGGCGTTATGAGAGTCATTCTCAAGTGCTACGTGAAGATGGGGCGCTTATTGCAGAATGTGTCGTTTTTGACCTCGGATCGCCTTCAGTGCTTTAGATTCTTTTGCTATGATCCGCGCCATCGATACAGACCCCTCTTCATTAGCCTGAAGAAAGCAACACCTCGAACCTCGATGGCCGCAAAGGCCGCGCCAAAAAAAAAGACCCGGCCTATAGAGCCGGGTCAAAAACCGTGATTAGCCTGATGAGGAGATAATCCGGAAGCCGACCTAAGGCTTCTGGGTTATCGAGCCGATCTTGCGATCGGCTTGGTGCAATAGTAATCATTATCATTTGAGAGTCAAAGGTTTTTTTTCAGCTGCAAGCTTAAACCTGCAAGCGGCAAGCTGACTCGCGTGCGCTTTTAGCTTGCAGCTTGCCGCTGCTACTCAATCGGCAACTCCGTCGTGCGCTTCACTTCACTCATCGCGATATTGGAATGCGCCTCCTGCACATGGGGGCTTTGCAGCAGGTGATCGCGCAGGAATCGCTCGTAGCTGGCGATGTCTTGCACCACCACCTTGAGCAGGAAATCCATGTCCCCGGCCATGGTGTAGCACTCCAGCACCTCCGGGTAGCCAATGATCGCTTCCTCGAATTCCGTCAGGTAGCGGCGCCCGTGCCCCGACAGCTTGACGTCGACGAACACCGTCATGGTCAAGCCCAGCTTGGCCGGGTTGAGCAGCGCCACCGTGCGTTCGATGACGCCTTCTTCCTGCAGCCGATTGATGCGCCGCCAGCACGGCGATTGCGACAGCTCCACGCGTTCGGCGATCTGCGCGGCGGTGAGGTCGGCGTCGCGCTGCAGCAGGCGCAGAATCTTGCGGTCCACCAGACTTAATTTGACCTGCATGAATTCACCCTTTTTTATTATTTAATCGAAACAGGCATGCAGGATCTCAACAGATTTCCCCGCATTTAGAAAGAAAAAGCCCGTCGCTCGGGGGCACTATTTTAGCGGCAGGTGCCGGGTTCACCGTCCCGTCACTTGAGCAGCCCCGACGCCCACGTCCGCGCTGCTCGCCTCATTCAACACGCACGTATAAAAACAAGGAGTGCATGAATGTCTTTGGCCGATATCCGTCTGGACGACAAGTACCGCCTCGCGACCGGCAATCTGTACCTGACGGGCACCCAGGCGCTGACTCGCCTGCCCATGCTGCAAAAACAGCGCGACGAGGCCCGTGGCTTGAACACCGCAGGCTTCATTTCCGGTTACCGCGGCTCGCCCCTGGGCAATCTCGATAAAAGCCTGTGGGACGCCAAGGATTATCTTCAGCAAAACGCCATTCACTTCCAGCCCGGGGTCAACGAAGAGCTCGCGGCCACGGCAGTGTGGGGCAGCCAACAGGTCAATCTGTTTCCCCAGGGTAAGTACGACGGTGTGTTCGCGCTGTGGTACGGCAAGGGCCCGGGCGTTGACCGTTGCGGCGATGTGTTCAAGCACGGCAACTCGGCCGGCGTCTCGGAAAAGGGCGGCGTGCTGGTGCTGGCCGGTGACGACCACGGCTGCAAGTCCTCCACCATCGCCCACCAGAGCGAGCACGCGTTCATCGCCTCGATGATTCCGGTGCTCAACCCCAGCAACGTCCAGGAACTATTGGATTACGGCATCATCGGCTGGGAGCTGTCGCGCTACAGCGGGTGCTGGGTGGCGATGAAGACCATCGCCGAGAACGTCGATTCGTCAGCGGTGGTGGAAGTCGACCCGCTGCGCATCCAGATCCGGATTCCCGACGATTTCGAACTGCCCAAGGGCGGTCTGCACATCCGCTGGCCCGACCCGCCCCTGGCCCAGGAAGCGCGGCTTAACACCTACAAAATCTACGCCGCCCGCGCGTTCGCCTTGGCAAACAACCTCAACAAAGTGATGATCGACTCGCCCCAGCCGCGCCTGGGCATCATCACCACCGGCAAATCCTATCTGGACGTGCGCCAGGCCCTGGAAGAACTGGGCATCGACGAGGATTTGTGCGCCCAGGTCGGCATCCGCGTGCTGAAGGTCGGCATGAGCTGGCCGCTGGAACCGGTTTCGGTGCACGGCTTTGCCGAAGGCCTGGACGAGATTCTGGTGGTGGAGGAAAAACGCAGCGTCATCGAAGATCAACTGACCGGTCAGCTGTACAACTGGCCGGTGGATCGGCGCCCACGGGTGGTCGGCGAGTTCGACGAAGAAGGGCGCTCGTTGCTGCCCAACCTGGCTGAACTGACCCCGGCGATGATTGCCCGGGTGATCGCCAAACGTCTGGCCCCGATCTACAGCAGCCCGAAAATCGAAGCGCGCCTGCAATTTCTGCAGGACAAGGAGCAGGCCCTCGCCGCGCCGTTGTTCAACACCCAGCGCACCCCGCATTTCTGTTCCGGTTGCCCGCACAACACCTCGACCCGTGTGCCCGAAGGCAGTCGCGCCCTGGCGGGGATCGGCTGCCACTACATGACCATCTGGATGGACCGCGCCACCGAAACCTTCACTCAGATGGGCGGCGAGGGTGTGACCTGGATCGGTCAGGCGCCGTTCACGGAAACGCCCCATGTGTTCCAGAACCTGGGCGACGGCACCTACTTTCACTCCGGCCATCTGGCGGTCCGCGCGGCCGTCGCGGCCAAGGTCAACATCACCTACAAGATCCTCTACAACGACGCCGTGGCCATGACTGGCGGGCAGCCCATCGACGGGATCCTGCGGGTCGATCAACTGAGCCGGCAGGTGTTCAACGAAGGCGTGATGCGCATCGCACTGGTCTCGGAAGAGCCAGATAAATACCCCAGCCGCGAAGGCTTCGCGCCGATCACCACCTTCCACCACCGCCGCGATCTGGACGCCGTGCAGCGCGAGTTGCGTGAGTTCAAGGGCGTGTCGGTGATCATCTACGACCAGACTTGCGCCACCGAAAAGCGTCGCCGTCGCAAGCGCGGCAAGATGGCGGATCTGGACAAGCGCGCCGTGATCAACCCGGCGGTGTGCGAGGGCTGCGGTGACTGTGGGGTGAAATCCGGCTGCCTGTCGGTGCTGCCCAAGGAGACCGCCCAGGGCCGCAAACGGGAGATCGACCAGAACGCCTGCAACAAGGATTTCAGCTGCGTGGAGGGCTTCTGCCCCAGCTTCGTCACCGTCCATGGCGGCACCCTGCGCAAACCGCAACTGCCGCGGCAGGCCGCTGCGTTCGCTGCCTTGCCTGACCCGGTGCTGCCGGGGCTGGATCAGCCGTTCAACATCCTGCTCTCAGGCGTCGGTGGTACCGGCGTGACTACTGTCGGCGCGATGCTGGGTTACGCCGCCAACCTGGAAGGCAAGGGTTGCAGCGTGCTGGATCAGGCCGGTCTGGCACAGAAGTTCGGCCCGGTGGTCAGCCACATCCGCATCGCCGCGCGTCAATCTGACCTGTTTGCCGTGCGTATCGCCGCTGGCGAAGCCGATCTACTGTTGGGTTGTGACCTGCTGGTAGCGTCCGGCCCGGATGCCATTGCCAAGCTCAACAGCGGAAAGTCCCATGCGGTGATCAATAGCCAGCAGACCCCGACCGCCGAGTTCACCCGCAACCCGGACGCTGAATTCCCGGCCGAGGCCATGATGCAGACCCTGCGCGATGCGGTCGGCGCCGAGAAGACCCATTTCGTCCAGGCCACCGCATTGGCTACGCAACTGATGGGCGACAGCATCGCCAGCAACCTGTTCATGCTCGGCTTTGCGTACCAGGCCGGGCTGATCCCGCTGACCTCGGCCGCCATCGAAAAAGCCATCGAGCTCAACGGCGTGCAGGTCAATCTCAATCAGCAGGCCTTCCTCTGGGGGCGTCGTGCGGCCCATGACTTGCCTGCCGTGGAGGCGGCTGCGCGTGCCGGCGGTGTGCTGCCGGAAGAGTTGCCGGTTCAGGACCTGGAGCAGCGCTTGAAAAACAACGTGCGGCAGTTGACCGAGTACCAGAACAAGGCGTACGCCGACCGTTACCTGCGTCTGGTGAACCGGGTGCGAGAGGCCGAGAGCAAACTGTTCCCAGGGCAGCCACTGGCACTGACCGAGGCCGTTGCTTTCAGCTATTTCAAGCTGCTGGCCTACAAGGACGAGTACGAAGTCGCACGGCTGTACACCAACGGCGACTTCAAGCGTCAGCTCC
The DNA here is from genome assembly GCF_040202885.1 of Xanthomonas sp. WHRI 1810A. Lineage (NCBI taxonomy): Bacteria > Pseudomonadati > Pseudomonadota > Gammaproteobacteria > Lysobacterales > Lysobacteraceae > Xanthomonas > Xanthomonas sp. WHRI 1810A. The sequence continues at coordinate 604 of NZ_JBEGED010000015.1, read as the reverse complement.
AGGCGCAGTTCGAGGGCGATTACCGGATTGAGTTTCACCTGGCCCCGTCGTGGCTGGCCAAGCGTGACCCGAACAACGGCACGCCGCGCAAACGCAGTTTCGGGCCCTGGATGCTCAAGGCGTTCGAGGTGCTGGCGCGGTTCAAGTTTCTGCGCGGGACGGCGATCGATCCGTTTGGCCGCAGCGTCGAGCGGCAGCAGGAGCGGGCGCTTATCGGCCGCTATGAGGCCGACATCGAGCTGATCCTGGGCCATCTGAACGCCAGCAATCGCCACACCGCCCTGAGCCTGGCGCGGCTGCCGGAGAAGATTCGCGGCTACGGGCACGTCAAGGAAGCGGCGATGCACGCGGCGGCGTTGCAGGCAGAACGGATGCGCCAGAGCCTGATCAACGGGGAGGTGGTGTTGCCGTTGTATGAAGTGGCGGCCTGAAACGCGCCGCCTCTCCACATTGTAGGAGCGCGCTTGCCCGCGATTGCGATGTGTCAGTCAAATCGTCTTGCTGACACTCTGCTTCGCGGGCAAGCGCGCTCTCATCAAACAAGGGATTTGTTGTTGATTTTGAAGGCTCAACAACCTTGCTTCTGCCCGGAGGGCGTGGGAGT
>NZ_JBEGED010000014.1:0-190676 GCF_040202885.1 Xanthomonas sp. WHRI 1810A | reverse complement strand
AGCGGTAGTTCAGTCGGTTAGAATACCGGCCTGTCACGCCGGGGGTCGCGGGTTCGAGTCCCGTCCGCTGCGCCATACACAGCCTCAAGGCCTTGAACTCCTTGATGCGACAAAGAAAGCGACCTCCGGGTCGCTTTTTTTGTGCCTGCGATTCCGCTGTGTCGAGGTCGTTGTCGAGGCTGGCGCGATGCCTTGCTGCAGACGCCGTCGAGAAGTGACATGATTGCCGGCTGTTAAAGCGGCTCGGCACGCTGCCTGATTTTCGTTTTTGGAGAGCTGGACAATGGGCATGAACCAAACCATCACTGTGATTCCGCCAGGCGTACCCTTGACCGGGCATGTGACGCCCCCCGGCTCGAAATCAATCACCAACCGCGCACTGCTGCTGGCCGCGTTGGCCAAAGGCACCAGCCATCTGCGCGGCGCGCTGAAAAGTGACGACACCCGGCACATGTCCAACGCGCTGCGGCAGATGGGCGTGACCATCGACGAGCCGGACGACACCAGCTTTGTCGTCACCAGCACCGGCCAACTGCAGGTCCCAAGCGAGCCGCTGTTTCTCGGCAACGCCGGTACTGCCGTGCGTTTTCTGACCGCAGCCGTCTGCACCGTGCAGGGCCGTGTCACGCTGGACGGTGACCACTACATGCAGAAACGCCCCATTGGTCCTTTGCTCGAAGCCCTGCGCAAGGGCGGACTGAGCGCTGAAAGCCCCACCGGCTGCCCGCCTGTGGTGATTGATGGGGCGGGCACCCTCAAGGCGAACCGCTTTGAAATCGATGGCGGGCTGTCCAGCCAGTACGTTTCGGCCCTGTTGATGGTGGCCGCCTGTGGCGACGCACCCATCGAAGTGGCACTGACCGGCAAGGACATCGGTGCTCGCGGTTACGTCGACCTCACGCTGGCCTGCATGCGCGCGTTCGGTGCTCAGGTCGAGATCGTCGGCGACGGCTTGTGGCGCGTGCTGCCCACCGGTTACACCGCCTGCGATTACCACATTGAGCCCGACGCCTCGGCTGCCACCTACCTGTGGGCCGCCGAAGCGTTGACCGGCGGCAAAATCGATCTGGGCGTTGCCGCCGACGCGTTCACCCAGCCTGACGCCAGTGCGATGGAGATCATCGCGCAATTTCCGCACATGCCGGCGGTGATCAATGGCTCGCAGATGCAGGACGCCATTCCTACGCTCGCCGTCTTGGCGGCCTTCAACGAGACGCCGGTGCGCTTTGTCGATCTGGCCAACCTGCGGGTCAAGGAATGTGACCGTGTCCAGGCGCTGTACGACGGCTTGAACCAGGTGCGCGCAGGGCTGGCCAGCGTCGAAGGGGATGACCTGCTGGTGGCGGCGGACCCAGGACTGGCGGGCACCCATTCCCACGCGCTGATCAACACCCATTCAGACCACCGGATTGCCATGTGCTTTGCGCTGGCGGGGCTGAAGGTGTCGGGTGTGCGCATCCAGGACCCGGACTGCGTGGCCAAAACCTACCCGGGTTACTGGCGCGCGCTGGAGTTTCTCGGGGTGCGTCTGGAGCACGGCAGCGTTTGACGTTCCCCATGCATGACGGGCGCGGCGGGGCGGCGCCGATGCCCTCCCGCCCGTCATGGTGTATCCGGATGGTTGCAAACTGTGCGTTGATCCTGCGCGGTCGATGTTGCAGACTTACCGGCGTTTTCTCTGCCTGGCAGTTCTGCCGGCCGTTTTCTTTCAGGATGTTCGATGTCTAAATTACTGAGCTTTCGTACCGCATGCTGGGCGATTGCCCTGCTGGCCGCTGCAGGCTGCTCGTCCAAGAAGCAGACGGTCTACGAGCATGAAAATTTCGACGACGCCGGGACATTCTCGCGCAAATACCCGGTGGCTGATTCCGCTACGTGCGAGGCAGCACGGCGCGCCTTGCTGAGCCAGGGTTACATCATCACCAGCAGCGATCCGAAGATCATCAGCGGTCACAAAAGCTTCCAGCAGACCGGCGAAACCCACATGGAGATCAGTTTCAATGTGGTGTGCGCGGCAGACGGCAACGACAACAGCGCCACGATGTTCGCCAACGCCCTGCAGGACCGCTACGCACTGAAGAAGGTGAACAATTCGGCGAGTCTGGGGGTGGGTGTGCTGGGCTCGGTGTCCATGCCGATCGGCTCGACCGACGATTCGATGGTCAAGGTCGGCAGTGAAACCGTGGCATCGCCCAAGTTTTACGACCGCTTCTTTGCGCTGGTAGAGAATTTCCTTCCGCCGGAAGTGAAAAAAACCGCGCACATCGAAGAGAAACCCAAGACGGACCTGGGTATGCCGGAAGCGCCGGCCCAGGCACTGAAGCCCGCGGCCTTGAACGAGCAGACACCAGCGCCGACAGCGCCTGCGGCTCAAGCGCCAGCCGCGCAAGCTCCTGCAGCCGCGACCCCACCGGTCAGCCCGGCACCGCTGGCCACCCCGGCGACAGAACCTGCATCCACGGGCGTTCAAAGCAGCGAGCCAATGCCCGCGCCGAGCGAGCCCGACCCGTTCCAGCCTGAGGCTGCCACGCCTGAGCCGACGCCAGCGCCTGCGGTTGAACCCGCGCCAAGCTCCGCGCCGTCTACGGAAACGGCACCGGTTCAGTAAACGCGGAATAGCGTTCGCCCCGTCTTGCAAATACGCATGATCTGTAGGAGCGCGCTTGCCCGCGATGACGGTGTGTCAGTCGCCTTAAAGGTATCTGATACACCGCAATCGCGGGCAAGCGCGCTCCTACAGGTTTCGCGTAGCGCATCAACGTCCGACAGTTCCCGTCAGCCGAGAAACAGTTTGTAGGCCGGGTTGTTGGTTTCGTCCCAATACGGATACCCGATCTCCGCCAGCGCCGCCGGCACCAGGTGCCGTTCGTCTTCGGGCACCACCAATCCTGCCACCACCCGACCGTCCGCCGCGCCGTGGTTGCGGTAGTGGAACATCGAGATATTCCATTGCCCACCCAGCTTGTTCAGGAAATTGAACAACGCCCCCGGCCGTTCCGGGAACTCGAAGCGGAATACCATCTCGTCACTGACCCGCTCCGCATGCCCGCCCACCATGTGCCGCAAATGCAGCTTGGCCAATTCGTTGTCAGTCAGGTCCAGCACGGGAAAACCTTGTTCTGTGAGGCTCGCAATCAGCGCCTTGCGCGGGTCGGTGTCCGGGTGGGTCTGCACGCCGACGAAGATGTGCGCCTCACGGTCGGTGTGGTAACGGTAGTTGAATTCGGTGATCTGGCGTTTGCCGATGGCCTCGCAGAAGGCCTTGAAGCTGCCCGGCTGCTCGGGAATGGTCACCGCGATGATGGCTTCGCGGCCTTCGCCCAGTTCGGCGCGCTCGGCGACGTGGCGCAAGCGGTCAAAGTTGACGTTGGCCCCCGAATCGATGGCGACGAAGGTCTGCCCGGTCACTTCGTATTGCTCGGTGTACTTCTTGATCCCGGCCACGCCCAGCGCGCCGGCCGGCTCGGTGATCGAGCGGGTGTCGTCGTAGATGTCCTTGATCGCTGCGCAGATTTCGTCGGTGCTGACCGTGATCACTTCGTCGACGTAGTGCTGGCAGATGTCGAAGGTGTGCTTGCCGATCTGCGCCACCGCCACGCCGTCGGCGAACAGCCCGACCTGTTGCAGCACGACTCGCTCACCGTAGGCCATGGCCTGTTGCAGGCAGTTGGAATCGTCCGGCTCGACGCCGATCACCTTGATCTCCGGGCGCAGGTATTTAACGTACGCCGCGATCCCCGCAATCAGCCCGCCGCCGCCCACCGGCACGAAGATCGCGTCCAGCGGCCCCGGGTGCTGACGCAGGATTTCCATGGCCACCGTGCCTTGCCCGGCGATGGTGTCAGGGTCGTCGTAGGGATGAACGTAGACGTAGCCTTTTTCCTCAACCAGCTTCAGGGAAAACGCCAAGGCCTCGGGGAAAGAGTCACCGTGCAGCACGACGATGCCACCCCGGGAGCGCACGCCTTCGACCTTGATCTCCGGCGTGGTCTTGGGCATCACGATGGTGGCCATCACGCCCAGCGTCTTGGCCGCCAGCGCCAGCCCTTGCGCGTGATTGCCCGCCGAGGCGGTGACCACGCCCCTGGCAAGCTCTTCGGCGCTCAGTTGCGCCAGCTTGTTGTACGCGCCGCGGATCTTGAAGGAAAACACCGGCTGCAGGTCTTCGCGCTTGAGCAGGACCTGATTGCCAAGGCGCTCGGACAGTTGCCGCGCACCGTGCAGCGGGGTTTCCACGGCGACGTCGTAGACGCGGGAGGTGAGGACTTTTCGAGCGTAATGATTGAGCAGATCGCCAGCGGCTGCCGCAGTGTCGAGCACGTGGTTCATCGCGTCGGCCCCGTGAAACGCTCGCACTTGAGCAGGTTCAGGCAAACAGCGGCGAGGGAAGGGCGGATAAAAGTCATGTCTGGCTCCTGGTTCGAATGTGGCCCCGGAGACAGAAAGAAAAAACCCGCCTCGAGGGCGGGTTGGGTGCAAACGTCGGCTAACCCGCCATGACTGGAATGGCGGTAATAATGAGGCGGCTGACGAAATGCTTGGTTACGTTCATGGGCTGAAGGTAATGCGATTGGTGTTGGGACGTCAAGCATCGTGGGAGGGCGCTTGCTCGCGATGGGGGTGGCTGGCGCGAGAAACAGGTGTCGGATGCAAGGGACAATCGCGAGCCAGCTCCCTCCCACAAAGGGGCACCGGCATGCTATCGCGGGCAAGCGCGCTCCTACAGGTTTGCAGCGCGCCTTCATTTTTCCGTCATCAGGGCGCTCTAGAGTGTGGCCAGACGAAACGAAGAAACCCGCCACGAGGGCATGCGTTATGGACGAGTATCAAGAAGAGCTTCTGGACTACAAAGCGTACGAACTGGACCCTGTCGAACCGGCGGATGACGCCACCGAGCTGTAGGAAAACAGCTCAGGGGGTCAGACGCTGGCTGCGACGAAACTCCCCTGGGGTCTGGCCGTTCCAGCGTTTGAAGGCGCGCTGGAAGGCTTCCGCCGACGCGAATCCCAACAGATAGGCGATCTCGCCGAACGCCAGTTCCGTGTCGCGGATGTAGGTCATGGCCAGGTCGCGGCGGGTGTCATTCAGAATCGCCCGAAAGCGCGTCCCTTCGTCGGCCAGTTTGCGGCGCAACGTCCAGGTCGGCAGTTTCAAACGCGCCGCCACTTCCTCCAGGCCGGGCTCGCGCCCTCCATTCAATAACGGCCCCAGCAACCCGGTGATGCGTTCGCGCAGGCTGCGGGTGCGGGTCAGCTGTTCCAGTTCCCGTTCGCACAGCAGCACCAGATGTCGCCAGGTGCTCGGGCAATGCTCCGGGTTGCGCAGCCCCAGGCTGAGTTGGCTCAGGCGCAACTGATTGACGCCGGCCCCAAAGTTCACCGGATGCTCGCTCAAGGGCGCGTACTGCGCGGCGTAGGCGGGCGCCTCGAACTCGATGTCGATCTGTTCTGCGCGCAAGGCGCTGCCGGCCACGGCGGATAACTGCTGCAGCCAGCTGCTGAGAATCGAATCCACCACGAAGCGGTTGTAGTCGTTGTAGGGGCTGATGGAATAGAAGCGCAGCCATGCGCCGTCGGCCTCTTCGTGAAAGCTCGAGTGCCCGCGGTAGTTGGAGCCGTACAGCGCTTCGAAACGGATCAACGTGCGTGCCGCTTCCCGCACGGTGGGGGCCTGGGCGGCGGCGACACCGGCGAGCCCCGCCTGACTGATCCGGCTCACCTGGCCCATGCGCAACCCCAGCGCAGGTTCCCCGGTCAGCTGGATGGCCGAATGCCCCAGGCGCATGTAGCGCGGGATCGACAGCCTGGCCCCGGCCTCGCCAAGCCGCGCCTCATCCAGCCCGTACTGTGCGAGCAATGGCGCCGGGTCCTGGCCGAGACTGAGCACGGCATCCGCCAGGCTGTGAACGAAGCCCACTGACAAATCACCCAGACGCATCCGCGTTGCCGTCATCGCGTCATAACCACAGGTTGATCAACTGCGCGCCATGCCCCGGCTTGACGCCCTTGGGGGTGGCGAGGGCCGACTGTTCGGCGATGCTTCGACCGCTGCGGTTGGCAAAACTGTGCCCGGCGCTGCCCTGGTCCCAGAACTGGCCGCGCATGAACACGCTGATCCCCGCCTGCGCAGCGTTGACCGGCGCCAGGGTCAGGCGGCGCCAGGCTTCGCCTTCGGTGAGCGGGGCCGGTTCGACACCCAGTTCATCGGCCAGGTTGTCGGCGCGCCAGGGTTGCGACCACGCGCCACGGCCGACCACGAACGCCGGGACCGCAATCAGTGCCGCGCCGTTTTCGTTAAGCCGTGCGTAATTGCGCGGGTACCAGCTGTCACTGCCGATCAGCGTGCCCAGGCGCCCGGCCGGGGTGTCGATCACGTTGAGCGGCGCGTCCTTGCCCGAGCGGATATAACCGCGCTGATAATTCACCGGGAACAACTGGCGCTGCGGCTGACCGATGGGCAAGCCGTCCCGGCCGAACGCCACGCTGCAGTTGTACAGCGCGCCGCTGCCGATCTGCAGTTGGCCGTTTTCCACAGCCGGGGCGGGCAGCACGATGGAGCCTGCCACCAACGTCACGCCGAATTCTTTGGCCAGACCGCCGAATACCCGCTGGTAGTCCCGGGCCATGCTGGCCGCTTTCATCCGGAAGCGCGCGTCATCGAGCCGGTGCTCGCCCTTGGCATGCAGCAGGGCGCTGACGAATGCCAGGGGGTTGCTGACCGCCAGCCAGTTCAACGCTTCATCGACGGTGGTGGATTGATAGAACTGGGATTTTTCATCCACCGCAAACAGCCAGGTGCCCACGTGCTCGGGCAGCACGACGACGGTTTTATCGTTGATCAGCCCCTGGTCCCGCGCTTGCTGCAGGTACGCCGCGAACTTGCGGTGCAGGCGCGCAAGGCTCTGGTAATCGGAGGGGAACAGCTCAGGCTCGATGCCCAGCAGGTTGCCGCGATCCCCCGGTTGACCGTCGTTGATCACCAACTGGATGCGCAGATCGGCCAGGTAGTGGCCGGCGTGACGCTTGCCGGTCCACAGGCCGTAGCTGACCAAGAGGATCACTAGCAGCAACGCGGTGGACAAGCCGAGAAATTTACGCATGTGGAACTGAACGCTGCCGTCGATTCAAAGACACGAGTTTGCACGTCCATCGGCATCAAGGCTATGGAAAATCAAGGCTTACAGGTCGATCACTGACCGGGGAGGAACCGCTTGCGTCACGCACTGCGCCCCTCCTGCAGCAGAGCGCCGAAGAATGTACGTCGGTGTACACCGCGTGTACGTCACAGAACCCGGCGTGTACAGTGGACGCCATTGTGAGTTGATCAGAGAAACCGCGGATGTCGCAAACGGGCAAGGCACGTACGAAAACCCAGGACGCGGGCTGGCGCGGCTCCGTCGAAGGTTGGCTGGAAGCGGCCTACGACGCCTTGAAGGAATCCGGCATCGACGCGGTGCGGGTGATGCCACTGGCCAAGCGGCTCAACCTGTCGCGGACCAGTTTCTACTGGTTCTTCGAGGACCGCGAACAACTGCTCGCCGCGCTGCTGGCGCGCTGGCGGGACAAGAACACCGGGGGCATGGTCAGCCAAAGCGAGAGTTACGCCGAGAGCATTTCCGAGGCGATCCTCAACGTCTTCGAGTGCTGGCTGAATCCGGACGTGTTTGATTCCGAGTTCGAGTTCGCGGTGCGCAGCTGGGCCCTGCAATCGGAGGAGGTGGTCGCGCAAGTGGCCCTGGCCGACGAGGCGCGCATCTCGGCCCTCGCCGCCATGTTTCGTCGCTTCGGGTACGACGCCGACGCCGCCGACGTGCGCGCCCGGACCCTCTATCTCACGCAAATCGGCTACATTTCCATGCGCACCCACGAAGACACCGTGGTGCGATTCCGGCGCATTGCGCAGTACGTCAGCGTCTTCACCGGCAAAGTACCCAAGCGTCGCGAACTGGACCGGTTCTTTGGCAAATTCGGTTACGCCGAACAGGAACCCGGCGTGTTCGTTTCACTGGTCGACACCTTCGAAGGGGCCGCGTCCGATGCACTATGACACCCTGGGGATCATCGGTGGCACCGGCTGGCTGGGGCGCGCCATTGCCCAGGCAGTGCTGGACGCCGGTGTCCTCGCGCCGGCCGGGCTGATGGTGTCCAACCGCTCGGGCGGCTCGGATTTCGCGCCGGGCGTGCGACAGGTCGTGGACAACCGGGAGTTGGTCGGACTCTGCGACGTGGTGATGCTGTCCATTCGTCCCGAGCAGTTTCCGGCGCTCGACATCGACGCCCGGGGCAAGACGGTCATTTCACTGATGGCCGGGGTGTCCGCCGCTACGATCAGCGCGCGAACCGGGGCGCGGGTGGTGGTCCGGGCGATGCCGAATGCGGCAGTGGGCATTCGCCGCTCGTTTACCCCGTGGTACGTCGCCGGCGAGCTTTCCGACCCGGAACGCGACTGGATTCAGCGCCTGTTCGAATGCGTCGGCACAGCCGGCGAGGTGCCGGATGAACCGTGCATCGATTACCTCAGCGCGCTCTCGGGCACCGGCCCGGCATTCCCGGCGCTGCTGTACACCGCGCTGGCCCATCAGGCCGTGGCGGCGGGAATTCCCGAAGACATCGCGCGACAGGCCGCCCACGCGGTCATCGTCGGCGGCGGCGAGATGCTGGCCACTCACGACCCGCAGCAGATGCTCGACACCTTGATGGCGTACCGTGGGGTGACGGCCGCTGCCCTGCAGTCGATGGCCGATCAGGATTTCGAATCAATGATCGGCCAGGCGTTGCAGGCGGGTGCCGCCGTGGCCCGGCGCGGGATGTGAATCGCTCGGCGCAAGGCCTGCGTCGCTCAAGGGAAAGCGGGCAGTGCAGGCCTGTTCAAGCCGCGTGATTCAAAGGTCCTTGAGCAAGCGCAGCGCATCGTAGATTGCCGCATGGGTGTTGCGCGCGGCCACTGCATCGCCAATCCGGAACAGCTGGAAGCGTCCTTCAGGGTGGGTGACGAGGTGCTGCGCATGGCCCGCGATCAGGTCGTGCTGCTCCACCGCGCCGCCGTTGCTCGACAGCGGTCGCAGCTCGAAGTACAGGTCGTCCAGTGGCAAGGTGCCGTGGTTGACCACCACCTGATCGACGATGCGCTCCTTGTGGACCACGCCATAGTCACTGCCCAGGGTCGCGGCCAGCTTGCCGTCGCGCCTTTGCACGGCGTCGACCCGGAAGGTCACCGTGAAGGTCACGTCCAGCCCTTGCAGGCTGCGCATGTAGGGCACCAGGTTCATCGCCATTACCTCGGGCGCGAACGAGCGGTCGGGGGTGACGATTTCCACGGTGGCGCCGCTGCGGGCAATCACTTCAGCCGCCTGCAGCGCGGCGTGATCGCCGGCATCGTCGAAGATCAGCACATTGCGCCCGGGCTTCACGTCGCCGGAGATGATGTCCCACGTCGACACCACCAGTTCATTGCCCTGGCTCAGTACGTCGGTGTCCGGCAGCCCGCCGGTGGCGACGATCACCACGTCCGGCTCATGGGCCAGCACCGTCTCGGCCTCGGCCCAGGTATTGAAATGAAACGTGACCCCCAGGCGTTCGCACTGCGCCATGCGCCAGTCGATGATGCTGATCATCTCCCGGCGCCGCTCGCTGAGGGCGGTCAGGCGGATCTGGCCGCCCGGTTTGTCGGCGGCCTCCAGCACCGTCACGTCGTGACCGCGTTCCCCCGCAACCCGCGCGGCTTCCAATCCTGCGGGCCCGGTGCCGATTACCAGCACTTTGCGTTTCATCGCCGCCGGGGCGATGTCGTGGGGCATGGTGGTTTCACGGCCCGTGGCCGCGTTGTGGATGCAGTACGCCGCGCCGCCCTGATAGATCCGGTCCAGGCAGTAATTGGCGCCGACACAGGGGCGAATGTCTTCTTCACGCTTCTCGATGATCTTGCGCACGATGTGCGGGTCGGTCATGTGCGCGCGGGTCATGCCCACCATGTCGATCTTGCCGGAGGCGATGGCGTGACGGGCGGTGGCCACGTCGGGGATCTTGGCCGCGTGGAAGGTCGGAAAGCCGGTAGATGCACGGATCTCTCCGGCGAAGTCCAGGTGCGGTGAATTACGCATGCCCTGGATCGGGATGACATCGGTCAGGCCGGCATCGGTGTCGATGTGGCCGCGCACCACGTTCAGGAAATCCACCAGACCGCTGTTCTTGAGCATGTGGGAGACCTGCATGCCTTCGTCAGCCGTGAAACCACCGGGCAATGCTTCGTCCCCGGTGTAGCGCACCCCCAGCAGAAAGTCTTCGCCCACCCGCTGGCGAATGCCACGCAGGACGTCGAAGGTGAAGCGCATGCGGTTTTCCAGCGAGCCGCCATAGGGGCCGTCCAGGTCGTTGGTCAACGGTGACCAGAATTGATCCATCAAATGCCCGTAAGCCTGCAGCTCAAGGCCATCGAGGCCCGCGGCTTTCATGCGCTCGGCCGCATCGATGTAGTCCTGGATGATCCGTTCGATGTCCCAGGCTTCCATCTTTTTCGGAAAAGAGCGGTGCGAGGCTTCCCGGCGGTGGGATGGAGACACCACGGGCAGCCAATCGCCCTTGTCCCAGCGGGTACGCCGCCCCAGGTGGGTGAGCTGGATCATCACCGCCGCGCCGTGATCATGGCATTCGTCGGTCAGGTCCTTCATCCACTTCACCACCTCGTCCTTGTACGCCAGGACGTTGTTGAACACCGGCGGACTGTCCCGCGAAACCGAGGCGGAACCGGCGGTCATGGTCAGCGCAACGCCGGCCTTGGCACGTTCGACGTGGTAGGCGCGATACAAATCCTGGGGCATGCCGTCCACTGGGTACGCCGGTTCATGGGACGTGGTCATGATCCGGTTTCTGAGCGTCAGGTGCTTGATCGTATACGGCTGCAGCAGGGGATCGCTGGACATGCTGGGCGCTCCATGGAAAGGGCTTCATCAGGCTCGGTGATGACGAAATTAGGATAACTGTACATCGGTGTCAATCACTGAGACACAGGTGTACATTTTCCTTGCCTGGGGCAAAATCCGTGGATAAGATCGGCTGCGCACTGGTTACGGTTACGAACCCAATAAAAAAACACCGAAAGACGCCTGTCACTGCCATGACGAAGTCCTATAAACCGGGAGACGCCCCATGAACGCACCTTCTTTGCTCGCATCAAGATCGGTATCCAACGCCCGCACCTGGCTTATGGGCCTGCTGCTCGGCACCAGCGCTGCGCTGGTTCACGCCGCCGAACCCCAGCCTGTGCGCATCGGCTGGGTCAATTGGTCGGACACCGAGATCACCGTCAAGCTGGCCACCACGGCCCTGCAAGACCAGCTCAAGCAGCCGGTCAAACTGATCATGGCCGACATCGGCATCCAGTTTCAGGCGCTGGCCAACGGCAACATCGATCTGATTCCGATGGTCTGGCTGCCCAGCACGCACAAGGCGTTCTACGACAAGTACAAGGACAAGCTCGAAGACCTCGGCGTGTTGTATGAAGGGCGCATCGGCATGGCAGTGCCCACCTCGATCCCGGTCAGCGAAATCGCCAGCGTCGAGGACCTGAACAAGCCCCAGGTCAGGGAGAAACTGGGGGGCAAGATCCTCACCTCGGAAGTGGGAAACGGTCAGTACAAGCTGACGGTCAAGGCCATGGAAGAATACAAACTGGACGGCTATAAGCTGGTGGCCTCGTCCGAAAGCGGCATGCTCAATGAGTTCGAGCGCAACACCAAGCGCGGGCAGTGGTCGCTGATCAACGCCTGGAGCCCGCACTGGATGTTCTCCAAGTGGTCGCTGCGTTACCTGGACGACCCCAAACAGATTTTCGGTTCGGCTGAACAGATCCACGCCGTGGGACGCAAAGGCTTCACCCAGCAGTTCCCGCAGGTGGCTTACTTCTTTGCACACTATTCGATCCCCAAGGCCGACCTTGAAGCGCTGATGATGCAGGCGCGTCAAACCTCTTCCGACCAGGCCGTAGCGGCGTATTACGCGGCGCACAAGCCGATGTTCGAGGCCATGTTTCAGCCGGGCAGCCAGACGGTGGGCGCGAAATAGGCTCAGGCTAACGGGCCTGTGGAGCCTGACTGCCACAGGGTCGGCGAGAGCCGGTGCACATCCGGATCATCAATCTGTCACTTTCGGTCATTGAGCGGGCGCGTGGCGCTGTTTACTGTCTGCGTCATGCGTTGGGCTATTGTCTTTACTGATGGCCGCCGCTGAACAGTCTGACGAGTGCCGCAGAGCGCTCGCACCCCGTGATGATGTCCGATGGAGCTTTCGATGACCGCCGCCCACTACCCGCACCTCATGGCCCCGCTTGATCTGGGCTTCACGACCTTGCGCAACCGCACCTTGATGGGCTCGATGCACACCGGTCTTGAGGAGAAACCCGGCGGCTTCGAGCGCATGGCGGCCTACTTTGCCGAGCGGGCGCGGGGTGGCGTGGGCCTGATGGTCACCGGCGGGATCGCGCCCAATGAGGAGGGCGGGGTGTACGCCGGCGCCGCCAAACTCACCACGCTGGAGGAGGCCGAACAGCATCGCATCGTCACCCGCGCGGTTCACGACGCGGGCGGCAAGATCTGCCTGCAGATCCTCCACGCCGGTCGTTACGCCTACAGCCCCAAACAGGTGGCGCCAAGCGCGATTCAGGCGCCGATCAACCCGTTCAAGCCCCGTGAACTGGACGAAGCGGGGATCGAGAAACAGATTCAGGACTTCGTGACCTGCTCGCTGCTGGCGCAGAACGCTCAATACGACGGCGTTGAAGTGATGGGCTCCGAAGGCTATTTCATCAACCAGTTCCTTGCCGCGCACACCAACCACCGCACCGACCGCTGGGGCGGCAGTTACGAAAACCGCATGCGTCTGCCGGTGGAAATCGTGCGCCGGGTCCGCGAAGCCGTGGGCCCGCACTTCATCATCATTTATCGGCTGTCGATGCTCGACCTGATCGCGGGCGGCAGCATCTGGGAAGAAGCGGTGCAATTGGCCCAGGCCATCGAAAAGGCCGGGGCCACGTTGATCAACACCGGGATCGGCTGGCACGAGGCACGGATTCCGACCATCGCCACCAAAGTCCCGCGCGCCGCGTTCGCCAAAGTCACGGCGAAGATGCGCGGTTCGGTGTCGATTCCGCTGATCACCACCAACCGCATCAACACCCCGGAAGTCGCCGAGCGGATTCTCAGCGAAGGCGACGCCGACATGGTGTCCATGGCGCGGCCCTTCCTGGCGGACCCTGCGTTCGTCAACAAGGCTGCCGCCGGGCGCGGCGATGAGATCAACACCTGCATCGGCTGCAACCAGGCGTGCCTTGACCACACGTTCAGCGGCAAGCTCACCAGTTGCCTGGTCAACCCGCGCGCCTGTCATGAAACCGAACTCAACTACTTGCCGGTGCTGCAGGTGAAAAAGATCGCCGTGGTGGGCGCCGGACCTGCGGGGCTGGCGGCTGCCACGGTGGCCGCCGAGCGCGGTCATCAGGTGACACTGTTCGATTCGGCCGACGAGATCGGCGGCCAGTTCAACATCGCCAAGCGGGTGCCGGGCAAGGAAGAGTTCTCTGAGACCCTGCGGTATTTCGGCCGCAAGCTGCAAACCACCGGGGTTGATCTGCGCCTGAACACAAGGGTGTCGGTGGACGATCTGAAAGGCGCCGGGTATGACGAGATCATCCTGGCGACCGGTGTTGCGCCGCGCACGCCTGCGATTCCCGGCATCGACCACGCCAAGGTCCTGAGTTACCTGGACGTGATCCTTGAGCGCAAGCCGGTGGGCCACAGCGTGGCGGTGATCGGCGCGGGCGGCATCGGTTTCGATGTCTCGGAATTCCTGGTGCATCAGGGCGTGTCCACCAGCCTGGATCGCGCGGCATTCTGGGAAGAGTGGGGCATCGACGAGGCGCTGGAAGCCCGGGGCGGGGTGGCGGGGATCACGCCGCACCCGCATGCACCGGCGCGTCAGGTGTTTCTGTTGCAGCGCAAGGCCTCGAAAGTGGGCGACGGGCTGGGCAAGACCACCGGCTGGATTCACCGCACGGGGCTTAAGAACAAGCGGGTGCAGATGCTCAATAGCGTCGAGTACCTGAAGATCGATGATGCCGGTCTGCACATCCGCATCGGCAACGGTGAAGCGCAACTGCTGGCGGTGGATAACGTGGTGATCTGCGCCGGGCAGGATCCGTTGCGCGCGTTGTACGACGGTCTGAAAGACGCCGGGCAAAGCGTGCACCTGATCGGCGGCGCCGACGTCGCGGCCGAGCTGGATGCCAAGCGGGCGATCAACCAGGGCTCGCGGTTGGCGGCGGAGTTGTAGGCAGTCACCCACATTTGTAGGAGCGCGCTTGCCCGCGAAGGCGGTGTGTCAGTTGATGGACTACTTCTCAGACAGACCTCAATCTCGGGCAAGCGCGCTCCTACAGGGCCGGCGGCACCGACAATTCTTGTCGGAGCAAGGCGTGCCCGCGAAGGCCTCAATCGGGGCTCGGATCAGACCCAATGCTAAACTCCGGCCTCCCTCGTCCGCCGACCATCCCCCATGCTCCCCGCCAGCCTCTCCCTGCGATCCGCCCCGCTGCAACCTCTCGCTTTGCCGTGGCTGGAAGACGCCGGTATCGAGGTTGCGATCCTGCGCCTGGACCTCATCGATCCGCTGATCTCCGGCAACAAGTGGTTCAAGCTCACCCACCATGTGAAAGCGGCGCAAGCAGCAGGCGCCACCGGTCTGATCAGCCTGGGCGGCGCGTATTCCAATCACCTGCATGCCCTGGCCGCGGCCGGCCAGCGGTTCGGCTTCCCCACGGTCGGCTTGCTGCGCGGGCATGCGCACGACACCCCCACCATCGAGGACCTGCAAGCGTTTGGCATGCAGCTGCATTGGCTGGGTTACGGCGGATACCGGGCGCGGCACGAGCCGGGTTTCTGGTGGCCATGGCGCGCGCGTTACCCGCATTTGTATCCCGTGCCGGAGGGCGGCGGCGGGCTGGACGGTGCGTTGGGCTGTGCCGGGATCGTGCGCCAGGCGCGAGATCAATTGGCCGCAGTGGGTTGGGGCGATTATCACGGTTGGTGGCTGGCGGCGGGGACGGGCACCACCTTGGCCGGGTTGCTGCTGGCGGAAGACGGCACCCGCGCGGTGTATGGCGCCATGGCTGTGCCGCAGGGGCATGGTGTGTCCGAGAACGTGGCAGCGATCATCCATACTCACTGTAGGAGCGCGCTTGCCCGCGATATCGGTCTGTCTGCGACGTCTACATTGACTGACACACCGCCATCGCGGGCAAGCGCGCTCCTACAGGGTTGTCATCTGCTGGAAGCGAGCCGCGGTGGCTTCGCCAAAACCGATGCGCACCTGCTGGCCTTCATCCACCGCTGCGAGCAGCACACCGGCATTCCTCTGGAACCGCTCTACACCGGCAAGGCCCTGCTGGCGCTGCACGACGAAGTGCTGGCGGGGCGGTTTGTCAAGGGCACGCGATTGATCTTCGTGCACACCGGTGGGTTGCAAGGTAAACGCGCCTTCTCGTAACGGACGAGACGGCAGGAGATCTCGCAGCGACACCGCATCCATCGTTGGAGCGAGGCTTGCCCGCGAAGCTGAACTCCGGATGTACCTGACACACTGCGTAGCGAGCTTCGCGGGCAAGCCTCGCTCCAACAGTTCAGCGGCTGCCCTGGGAATGTAACGACGCACTGGCACGAATCCTGCGGCCCAGACGCAACGATCTGTCGGTTCTGGACACGTCGGCGGCACTTTTGGTGTGAACCGTCTGCGCGCCGATCTCGATAATCGGTCTTCCCACACGCGCCGAGGTTTTCATGACAACTGCAGCCATCGAGCAGGTCGATCCTGCCACGTTGAAAAAAGTCATCGTTGCGGCGGCTATCGGCAATTTCGTCGAATGGTTCGACTTCGCCGTCTACGGCTTTCTCGCCACCACCATTGCCCAACAGTTCTTCCCCAGCGGCGACGCCAGTGCGGCGCTGCTCAAAACCTTCGCCGTGTTTGCCGTGGCTTTCGCTTTCCGGCCATTGGGCGGGATCTTTTTCGGCATGCTGGGCGACCGCATCGGTCGCAAGCGCACGCTGGCGTTCACCATTTTGCTGATGGCGGGGGCGACCACGATCATTGGTCTGCTGCCGACTTACGCGGCCATCGGCGTCATGGCGCCGATCCTGTTGACCGTCATTCGCTGCGCCCAGGGCTTCTCGGCCGGGGGCGAATACGCCGGGGCCTGCGCCTACCTGATGGAACATGCGCCGCGCACGCAACGCGCCTGGTACGGCAGCTTTGTGCCGGTGTCGACGTTCTCCGCGTTCGCCGCCGCTGCGATCATCGCCTACGCGCTGGAAGCCTCGTTGTCCACTGATGCCATGGCCAGTTGGGGCTGGCGTCTGCCGTTTCTGATTGCGGCGCCCCTGGGACTGGTCGGCTTGTACCTGCGCTGGAAACTGGACGAAACCCCGGCGTTCCAGGCCGTGACCGAAGAGCACGCGGTGGCCCATTCGCCGCTCAAGGAAACCCTGCGCAACCACGGCGCGGCCATTTGCTGCCTGGGCGCATTCGTCTCGCTGACGGCATTGTCGTTCTACATGTTCACCACCTATTTCGCCACGTACCTGCAGGTGGCCGGCGGCCTGAGCCGCGCGACCGCGTTGCTGATTTCCCTGCTCGCGCTGGTGTTCGCCGCCGCGATCTGCCCGCTGGCCGGGGCGTTTTCCGACCGCGTGGGGCGGCGGATGACGGTGATCAGCACCTGCGTCCTGCTGATTGTGGTGGTGTATCCCTCGTTCATGATGGCCAGTTCCGGCTCGTTCGTGGCCTCGATCATCAGCGTGATGCTGCTGGCCATCGGCGCCGTGCTCTGCGGCGTGGTAACGGCGGCGCTGCTCTCGGAGACCTTCCCGACCCGCACGCGGTACACCGCCTCGGCGATCACTTACAACATGGCGTACACGATCTTTGGCGGCACCGCGCCGTTGATGGCCACGTGGCTGATCAGCACCACCGGCAGCAACCTGTCGCCGGCGTTCTACCTGATCGTGATTGCCTTGCTGGCCCTGGCCGGCGGGCTGGCGTTGCCGGAGACGTCGAAGGTGTCGTTGCAGGAAGTGGAAGGGTCGTTGACGTCACGCCGGGCGGTAGGGTCTGTTGCCTGACGCAAAACCCCTGTAGGAGCGCGCTTGCCCGCGATGGCGCTGTGTCAGCCACATGAATGTCGCAGGCACAGCTCAATCGCGGTCACGCGCGCTCCTGCAATAGATCTTCATCGTCACCCGGATTCTCGGCCGCCCCCGCAACAAAACATGGCACTCCCGCCCCAAAAAATGGCACATTGGCGCCCCCCGCGCCGAAGAAACACTTTGCAATCATTTGACGGCGCTCATCACTCACGTTTGATGGATGTCCCCTCATGGCCGTCAGCAGCACGCCTCCGAGCCCGGTTTCGCCCGCCGTTCCCCAGTCCAGCCCGCTGGTCATGCGCATCATCGGCGCGGTGGCTCTGGCGCATTTGCTCAACGACCTGATCCAGGCCATGTTGCCGTCGATCTACCCGATGCTCAAAGCCAGTTACAACCTGAGCTTCACCCAGGTCGGGCTGATCACCCTGACGTTTCAAATCACCGCCTCGCTGCTGCAGCCCTGGGTCGGGTACCACACCGACCGCCATCCCAATCCGCTGGTCCTGCCGCTGGGCTCGCTGTGCATTCTGGCCGGCGTTCTGCTGCTGGCCAGCGTCGGCAGTTTCCCCCTCATCCTGCTGGCGGCGGGGCTGATCGGTGTTGGCTCCTCGACGTTCCACCCGGAAGCCTCGCGCATTGCACGGCTGGCGTCGGGCGGGCGATTCGGGCTGGCGCAATCGACGTTTCAGGTCGGCGGCAACACCGGTCAGGCCATCGGACCCTTGCTGGCGGCGGCGATCATCATCCCGTTCGGCCAGGGCCATATCGCTTATTTCGCCCTGGTTGCGCTGTTCTCGGTCTGCCTGCTGTACGCGATCAGCCGCTGGTACAAGACTCACCTGAGCCTGTTCAAACTCAAGCGCGGCGGGGTCGCGACCCACGGTCTGTCCAAGGGGCGGGTGACCTGGGCCCTGGTGGTCCTGGCGATGCTGGTGTTCTCCAAGTATTTCTACATGGCCAGCTTCACCAGCTACTTCACCTTCTACCTGATCGAAAAATTCGACGTGTCGGTGGGCAGTTCCCAGTTGCACCTGTTCCTGTTTCTGGCGGCGGTCGCGGCGGGGACGTTCTTCGGTGGGCCGATTGGCGACAAGATCGGCCGTAAGGCGGTGATCTGGTTCTCGATCCTCGGCGTCGCGCCGTTCACGCTGGCGCTGCCTTACGCGGACCTGTTCTGGACCAGCGTGCTGAGCGTGATCATCGGCTTCATCCTGGCCTCGGCGTTTTCGGCCATCGTGGTCTTTGCCCAGGAACTGGTGCCCGGCAACGTGGGCATGATCGCCGGGGTGTTCTTCGGCCTGATGTTCGGCTTCGGCGGGATCGCGGCAGCCTTTTTGGGCCACCTGGCGGACCTTCACGGCATCATTTACGTCTACACGCTGTGTTCGTTTCTGCCGTTGCTCGGCATCCTTGCCATCCTGTTGCCGAGAACCCACCGCTGATGCTCATCGCCGGACTGATTTTCCTGTTCACCATCACCCTCGTGATCTGGCAACCCAAGGGCCTCGGCGTCGGCTGGAGTGCCACGCTGGGCGCGGTGCTGGCGCTGCTGACCGGCGTGGTGCACCTGGCGGACATTCCCCAGGTGTGGCACATCATCTGGAACGCGACCGGCACCTTCATTGCGCTGATCATCATCAGCCTGCTGCTGGACGAAGCCGGGTTTTTCGCCTGGGCCGCGCTGCACGTGGCGCGCTGGGGCAAGGGCAACGGGCGCCGGTTGTTTGCCTTCATCGTGCTGCTGGGGGCGCTGGTGTCGGCGCTGTTCGCCAACGACGGCGCGGCGTTGATCCTCACGCCTATCGTGATGTCGATGCTGCTGGCGCTGCGCTTTTCCCCGGCCACCACCCTGGCGTTCGTGATGGCAGCCGGGTTCATTGCCGACACCGCGAGCCTGCCGCTGGTGGTGTCGAACCTGGTGAACATCGTCTCGGCGGATTACTTCGGCATCGGCTTCAACCGCTACGCCTCGGTGATGGTGCCGGTGAACGTCGTCAGCGTCGCGGCCACCCTGGCGGTGCTGCTGCTGTTCTTCCGCCGGGACATCCCCAAGACTTTCGACGCTTCGCAGTTGGATGATCCCGCGACCGCCATTCAAGACCGCGCGACCTTCATGGCCGGCTGGTGGGTGCTGTTGATTCTGCTGATCGGTTGTTTCGCCCTTGAGCCACTGGGCATTCCGATCAGCGCGATCTCCGCGGTGTGTGCGGCGATCCTGCTGGGGATTGCGGCCAAGGGGCACAAGATCCACACCGTCAAGGTCATGAAAGATGCGCCGTGGCAGATCGTGATTTTCTCGCTGGGGATGTACCTGGTGGTCTACGGCCTGCGCAACGAAGGCCTGACCACTTGGCTCGCAACGCTGCTGGATCGCTTCGCCCAGTACGGGCTGTGGGGCGCGGCCATGGGTACGGGACTGCTGACCGCCTTGCTGTCCTCGGTGATGAACAACCTGCCGACGGTGCTGATCGGGCTGCTGTCCATTGACGCCAGTCACGCGGTCGGGCCGGTGAAAGAAGCGATGATCTATGCCAACGTCATCGGCAGTGACCTGGGCCCGAAAATCACCCCGATTGGCAGCCTGGCCACCTTGTTGTGGCTGCACGTGCTGGCGAAGAAGGGCGTGACGATTGGCTGGGGCTATTACTTCCGCGTGGGCATCGTGCTGACCCTGCCGGTGTTGCTGATCACGTTGGCGGCGTTGGTGTGGCGGCTGAGCTGGTAATGGGTTGGGCTGGCTCTGAAGAGAGGTCAGGCCACAGGTCCGGCATCAGGAACAACCGCTCGGCCTCGTGCCAGACGCCGTCGGTGGCTTGCGTCACACGCACCATCAAGTGCGCGGCGGCCGTGGGCTCAAGTTCGCTGAACCACTGCTGCAGGTGCGCTTCGCTCCATGCCTCGTCGTAACGCGCCGGTGCCAGCCACGCAGGGCGGGGCAACGGTTGCCAGCGACCCGCGGCGCTTTGCGCGATGAACGCTTGCCAGTCCCGGCGATGCAGCCACAGCCCGCGCAGATGACGGGCATGGATGCCGGCCGGGGACGACGTGTGCCCTGGCCAGGGATAAAACAGATAACCGCCCAGCCATAGTTCGGCGCTGAGCTGCTCGACGCCCAAGTCTGACAGGGCATCGCGGCTTTGCTCACGGGACGACATTGGCAACTGATGCCCGCTCAAGTGCGCCAGCTTGCGGTCCAGCCGGTCATCGGAATCGGTGCCGACCCACTGAGCCAGGTCCGTGCCATCCCCGTGTTGCGGTCCGAGATAGAGTTTGATGGCCAGCTCAACGTGGTGAACGCCTTCGCGATCCCGCAGCAGCATGTCCAGCTCGCCCAGCGTTCGCCCGTTCAGACGGATTGGCAGGTTGGCGGCGATCAACTCCACCCCCGGCGCGTGTTCCACCGCGAACTGCCAGAGCCGTTCGTAATAACGGCCAAGCCGACGGTTTACCGGATCGGACAGGGCCTGGGTGAGGGCGCTGCTGTCTGTGTCCAGTGCCAGCAAAAAGTCGTTTAGCGCCTGTGGATCGGTCACCCAGCCGCTGGCGCTGAGCGGATGACGCTGCGGCCAGGGTGTTTCATGGAGCATGGGCGGCGACAGAATCACCCACGCCAGGTCCCGCACCGGGGGCTGGCGCAGGCGGGGGAGGAGGTGGGTGAGGGTGGGGAATAGGGTCATGGGCGCAGCATAGCAGCCCGTTTTGCCGCGTTACCGCCAAATCCCCTGTAGGAGCGCGCTTGCCCGCGATAGCCACCTTCGTGCCGCTAAAGGTGCGTCGGATGTGCCGGCTGTTCGCGGGCAAGCGCGCTCCTACAAAAGCAGCGGCCGGCATCGCTTATTTGCCGCAGCTCGGGCCTTTCGCCCATAATCGCTTTCTTTGCACGCGCCAGAGCCCTCGGGAGCCCCATGGAGCAATTTCGTAATATCGGCATCATCGGTCGCCTGGGCAGTTCGCAGGTGCTCGAGACCGTTCGCCGACTGAAGAAATTCCTGTTGTCGCGGCACATGCACGTGATTCTTGAAGACACCATCGCCGAAGTCCTGCCCGGGCATGGCATGCAAACTTCCTCGCGCAAGATGCTGGGCGAAGTCTGCGACATGGTCATCGTCGTCGGCGGCGATGGCAGCCTGCTGGGCGCCGCCCGCGCGCTGGCCAGGCACAACGTCCCGGTGCTGGGCATCAATCGCGGCAGCCTGGGCTTTCTCACCGACATCCGCCCGGATGAACTGGAAGTGAAAGTCGCCGAAGTGCTGGACGGCCATTACCTAGTGGAAGACCGCTTCCTGCTGCAAGCCGAAGTCCGCCGCCACGGGGAAGCCATCGGCCAGGGCGACGCCCTCAACGATGTGGTGCTGCACCCCGGCAAATCCACGCGCATGATCGAATTCGAAATCTACATCGACGGCCAGTTCGTCTGCAGCCAGAAGGCCGACGGGCTGATTGTCGCGACGCCCACCGGTTCCACGGCCTACGCGCTGTCGGCGGGCGGGCCGATCATGCATCCCAAGCTCGACGCCATCGTCATCGTGCCGATGTACCCGCACACCTTGTCCGGGCGGCCGATCGTGGTGGACGGCAACAGTGAGCTGAAAATCGTGGTGTCCAAGGACATGACGATCTACCCACAGGTCTCGTGCGACGGGCAGAACCACTTCACCTGCGCGCCGGGCGACACGGTGACGGTCAAGAAGAAGCCGCAGAAGCTGCGCCTGATCCACCCCCTCGACCACAACTACTACGAGGTCTGCCGCACCAAGCTGGGTTGGGGCAGTCGGCTCGGCGGTGGAGGCGACTGATGCTCGATCCCGCGCGTGGCTACGATCTGATCGGTGACGTGCATGGTTGTGCCCAGACCCTTGAGCACCTGCTCGACACCCTCGGCTACCGGTTTCAGGCCGGTGTCTGGCGCCATCCCGAGCGCATGGCGCTGTTCCTGGGCGACATCATCGACCGCGGCCCGCAGATTCGCCAGGCGCTGCACATCGTGCATGACATGGTCGAGGCCGGTCAGGCGCTGTGCATCATGGGCAACCATGAATTCAACGCCCTGGGCTGGATCACCCCGGCGCCGCCGGAAACCGGCCAGCAGTTCGTTCGCGAACACTCGCCGCGTCATACCCGGCTGCTGAGCGAAACCCTGGCGCAGTTCGAGCAGCATCCCGGCGACTGGCACGATTTCACCCAATGGTTTTACCAACTGCCGTTGTTCGTCGATGCCGAGCGGTTCCGCATGGTGCACGCCTGCTGGGACGCCAGGCTGATCGAGCCGCTGCGCGGTGTGCACGGCGACGGCCGGATCGACCAGCATTTCGTCGAGGCCTCGGCGATCCCGGGCAGTTTCGCAGCGGCGGTGTTCGACCGTCTGCTGCGCGGCACCGACATGCGTTTGCCCCATGGCATGACGCTGACCGGTGGCGACGGCCTGACCCGCGCCTCGTTCCGCACCAAGTTCTGGGAAGACGACCCGCAAACCTACGGCGACGTGGTGTTTCAGCCGGACGCATTGCCCGAGCCTGTCGCCAAGCGTCCGCTGTCCGACACCGAGAAAAACGCGCTGCTGCGGTATGGCATCAACGAACCGTTGTTGTTCGTCGGTCATTACTGGCGCAGTGGCATCCCCGCCGCCATTCGGCCGAACCTGGCCTGCCTGGATTACAGCGCGGTGCTGTACGGCAAACTGGTTGCCTACCGGCTCGATCAGGAAACACAGATCGATCCGGGCAAATTTGTCTGGGTCGATGTCACCCGACCCGAGAGTGCCGAATGAGTCCTGTCGCCGTTTTACGTCTGCCGTTGAACACCGACCTGAGCGGGTTCGTCGACCTGCTCACGCGCCTGAACGTCCCCCATCGGGTCAGCGAGGAGGCCGGCGAGCAAGTGCTGTGGGTGCCGGGTGCGGCGCAACTGGCCGACGACGTGCGTGATCTGTATCAGCGTTACCCCGAAGGCGACCCCACTGCGAAGCTGCCGGCCGGTCAGCAGGTGTCGACGTTCCGGCGCCCGAGCGGGCTGGCCGGGGCGTGGGTGCAGTTGCGCAGCAGCCCGGTCACCGCGTTGATCCTGCTGGCGGCAGCCATCGTCGCCGGCATCACCTTACTGGGCGACAACCTCGGTACGCTGAGCTGGTTCACCTTCAACGATTTTCGGGTCAACGGGCAGTACGCCCTGTTTACGCCGCTGCAGGACAGCCTGGCGGCGGGGCAGTGGTGGCGCATCGTGTCGCCGATGCTCATCCACTTTGGCCTGCTGCACCTGGCCATGAATGCCATGTGGTACTGGGAGCTGGGCAAGCGCATCGAACTGCGCCAGAGCGGTTGGCAGTTGCTGGGCCTGACGCTGTTGTTCAGCGCCGTGTCCAATTACATCCAGTACCTCTGGAGCGGGCCGAGCCTGTTCGGCGGGCTGTCCGGCGTGCTTTACGGCCTGCTCGGTCACTGCTGGCTCTTTCAATGGCTGGCGCCCAACCCCATGTATCGTTTGCCCCGTGGCGTGCTGATCATGATGCTGGTCTGGCTGGCGGTGTGCCTGACCGGTGTGGTCAGCCTGCTGGGCTTTGGCGAAATCGCCAACGGCGCCCACGTGGGCGGGCTGATCATCGGTTGTGCAACAGGTCTGCTGGGCGGTGCATTGGCCCGCCGTAAACACTAAAATCGCCGGCTAACTCTGGGAGCACTTCATGTCCACATTCAACGAAATGATTGAAAACATCACCCCGGACATCTACGAGAGCCTGAAACTGGCCGTGGAAATCGGCAAATGGTCCGACGGGCGCAAGCTGACCCAGGAACAACGCGAGCTGTCGCTGCAGGCGCTGATCGCCTGGGAAATGCGCAACGTGCCCGAAGAACAGCGCATCGGCTACATGGGCCCGCAGGAATGCGCGTCCAAATCGGCGCCGGTGCCCAATATCCTGTTCAAGTCGGACGCTATCCATTGATTGAGCTTGGCCGCGGTGCAGTCAACAAAATGTCGGCGCGTCTAGAGGCGTCGCGGGTTGAGTACAGCTTTCGTCTGGGCGAGACCGAGATCGCGGTCAATCCGCTGATCGGCAAGACCGTGCGCCTGGAATACCTTGGCGCTATTTATTGCAGCCACTGCGGGCGTCGCACCAAGACCAGCTTCAGCCAGGGTCATTGCTACCCGTGCATGCAGAAGCTGGCGCACTGCGACATCTGCATCATGAGCCCGGAAAAGTGCCACCACGAACACGGCACCTGCCGCGATCCGGAGTGGGGGCAGCAGTTCTGCATGACCGATCACGTGGTCTACCTGGCCAATTCTTCGGGCGTAAAAGTCGGCATTACCCGCGCTACCCAGTTGCCGACCCGCTGGCTGGACCAGGGCGCCAGTCAGGCGCTGCCGATCCTGCGGGTGGCGACCCGTCAGCAATCAGGCTTCGTCGAAGACCTGCTGCGCAGTCAGGTGGCCGACCGCACCAACTGGCGCGCGCTGCTCAAGGGCGACGCCCCGGCGGTGGACCTCAAGGCCGTGCGCCAGCAATTGTTCGCCTCCTGCGGGGCGGGCCTGATGGCGCTGCAAGAACGATTCGGGCTGCAGGCCATCCAACTGCTGCATGACGTCGAACCGCTCGAGATGGTTTACCCGGTCCAGGCGTACCCGACCAAGATCGTCAGCTTCAATCTGGACAAGGACCCGATCGCCGAAGGCACGTTGATGGGGATCAAGGGCCAGTACCTGATCTTCGATACCGGCGTGATCAATATTCGCAAGTACACGGCGTATCAACTCGCCGTGCATCAGTAATAAGGAATCACCATGCGCACCGACCAGCCGAAAATGATCTACCTGAAAGATTACCAGGCGCCTGAGTACCTCATTGACGAGACGCACCTGACGTTCGAATTGTTCGATGACCACTCGCTGGTCCATGCGCAGTTGGTGATGCGCCGCAACCCCGAGCGCGGCGCCGGCTTGCCGCCGCTGGTCCTCGACGGTCAGCTGCTTGAGTTGCAATCGATCAAGCTGGCGGACATCGACCTGACCGAGGCCGATTACCTGCTGACCGATGACAGCCTGACCGTGCACCCCAAGACCGACAGCTTCACGCTGGACACCACGGTCAGGATCCACCCCGAGACCAACACCGCGCTGGAAGGCCTGTACAAGTCCAGCGGCATGTTCTGCACCCAGTGCGAGGCCGAGGGCTTCCGCAAGATCACCTATTACCTCGACCGCCCGGACGTGATGAGCAAGTTCACCACCACGGTCAGCGGCAGCAAGCATGACTTCCCGGTGCTGTTGTCCAACGGCAACCTGGTGGCTCAGGGCCCTGGCGACGACGGCCGGCACTGGGCGACCTGGGAAGACCCGTTCAAGAAGCCGGCGTACCTGTTCGCGCTGGTGGCCGGTGACTTGTGGTGCATCGAAGACACCTTCATCACCATGACCGACCGCAAGGTCACGCTGCGCATCTTTGTCGAGCCGGAGAACGTCGACAAGTGCCAGCACGCCATGGACAGCCTGAAGAAGTCCATGCGCTGGGACGAGGAGGTCTACGGCCGCGAATACGATCTGGACATCTTCATGATCGTCGCCGTCAACGACTTCAACATGGGCGCCATGGAGAACAAGGGCCTCAACATCTTCAACTCCAGCGCCGTGCTGGCCCGCGCCGAAACCGCCACCGACGCCGCGCACCAGCGGGTCGAGGCCATCGTCGCCCACGAATACTTCCACAACTGGTCGGGCAACCGCGTGACCTGCCGCGACTGGTTCCAGCTGTCGCTCAAGGAAGGCTTCACCGTGTTCCGTGATGCCGGCTTCTCGTCGGACATGAACTCGGCCACGGTCAAGCGCATTCAGGACGTTGCCTACCTGCGCACCCACCAGTTCGCCGAAGACGCCGGCCCCATGGCCCATGCCGTGCGCCCGGACAGCTTCATCGAGATTTCCAACTTCTACACCCTGACCGTGTACGAAAAGGGCTCGGAAGTCGTCGGCATGATCCACACCCTGCTGGGGGCCGACGGCTTCCGCAACGGCAGCGACCTGTATTTCGAGCGCCATGACGGCCAGGCCGTGACCTGCGATGACTTCATCAAGGCCATGGAAGATGCCAACGGCGTCGACCTGACCCAGTTCAAGCGCTGGTACTCGCAAGCCGGCACGCCGCGTCTGGCGGTGACCGAGGCCTACGACGCCGACGCCAAAACCTACAGCCTGACCTTCCGCCAGACCGCGCCGACCACACCGGGCCAGCCGGGCAGCGAGAAGAAGCCGTTTGTGATTCCAGTGGCTCTGGGTTTGCTGGACGCTGAAGGCACCGAGCTGCCGTTGCGTCTGCAGGGCGAAGAAGCGGCGGTCAATACCTCCCGCGTGCTGTCGGTGATCGAGGCGGAACAGACTTTCACCTTCGTCGACATCGCTGAAAAGCCACTGCCTTCGTTGCTGCGCGGCTTCTCGGCGCCAGTGAAGCTGAGCTTCCCGTACAACCGCGATCAACTGATGTTTCTGATGCAGCACGACACCGACGGCTTCAACCGTTGGGACGCCGGCCAGCAGTTGTCGGTGCAGGTGCTGCAAGAGATGATCGGCCAGCATCAGGCCGGCACGCCGCTGGACATGGATCAGCGTCTGGTGACGGCATTGAGCACTGTGCTGGCCGACGACAGTCTGGATCAGGCCATGGTCGCGGAAATGCTGTCGCTGCCGGGTGAGGCGTATCTGACCGAAATCAGCGAAGTGGCTGATGTGGAGGCCATCCACGCCGCACGGGAGTTCGCCCGTCTGCAACTGGCAGAGAAACTGTCGGACGGCCTGTGGACGCGTTATCAGGCCAATCGCGCAGTCTCCAAAGCCACGCCGTATGTCGCAGAAGCCGAGCACTTTGCCCGTCGCGCGCTGCAGAACATTGCCCTGTCGTACCTGATGCTGGTGGGCAAGCCTGAAGTGCTGGCCGCCACCAACGAACAGTTCGAGACCGCCGACAACATGACCGAGCGCCTGACCGCGCTGGCGGTGCTGGTCAACTCGCCGTTCACCGCGGACAAGGACAAGGCGCTGGCGGAATTTGCCGAGAGCTTCAAGGACAACCCGCTGGTCATGGACCAATGGTTCAGCGTCCAGGCCGGCAGTGCGTTGCCGGGTGGTTTGGAGCGCGTGAAAGCCTTGATGCAGCACCCGGCGTTCACCCTGAAGAACCCGAACAAGGTGCGTGCGCTGATCGGTGCCTTTGCCGGGCAGAACCTGATCAACTTCCACGCCGCCGACGGTTCGGGTTATCGCTTCCTCGCGGACCTGGTGATCGAGCTGAACGGCTTCAACCCGCAGATCGCCTCCCGTCAATTGGCGCCGCTGACCCGCTGGCGCAAATACGACGACAAACGCCAGGCCTTGATGAAAGGCGAGCTGGAGCGCATTCGCGCTTCGGGGCAGCTGTCGCCTGACGTGTATGAAGTGGTGAGCAAAAGCCTGGCGGAGTGATCCACCGGCTTCACCAAAAGAGCGCCATCCCGTGAAAGCGGGGTGGCGCTTTTTTGTGTGGGCTCAGGCCTGCCTCCTCCGGAACACTGGAGTCAATGTGGGAGGGAGCTTGCTCGCGAATTGTTTGCTGATGGTTCCCACGCTCCGCGTGGTAACACCTCACATGACGCTCCGCGTCGGACGCGGAGCGTCCATGGATGCATTCCCACGCAGAGCGTGGGAACGATCATTTACTGGTTAAGTGGCCATTCGCTTGTATGTCACTCGACAGCTTATCCGGCGCGCTAAAGTCTGCATCAGCCCCAGTGATAAGCCGCCAATCACCGTGTCGTGGCTCAGCCAAACAGGCCGTCACTTCGATTGTCAGCGCTTTCCAAAGCTGGATAGGATGGGTCCGCTGCCAGGCAGGTCGGTACGCAGGCGATGAAACCAATAACAATAAAGAAAAGGAAAAGCTTCATGGGCGAGCCAGTCAATGGGGGCGACCGATTCGGTGTTCGCGCGGGTCATCGTGGCCATCGCCTCGTTGAGTCAAAGACGCCCTTGAACGCCAGGCTGTTGCTCCTCGCGTTGACCCTTTCAACCGCTTCGTTCCCCACATTCGCCGCGCCCGTTGATGCGTCTGCCACCGCCGACGACCCTGCCGTTTACGCCATCGAATCCACCAAGGCGTCCCGCGGTTTGCTGCTGGACGTGACCCAGGCCGGCAAGCGCCTGATCGCCGTGGGTGATCGCGGCCATATTCTCTATTCCGACGACCAGGCCAAGACCTGGACCCAGGCCAAAGTGCCGACCCGGCAACTGCTCACGGCGGTGTATTTCGTTGATGACCAGCACGGTTGGGCAGTGGGGCACGACGCGCAGATCCTCGCCAGCCGCGACGGCGGCACCACCTGGAGCAAGCAGTTCGAAGACGTCAAACGCGAGGCGCCGCTGCTGGATGTCTGGTTCAAGGACACCCGGACCGGCATCGCCGTCGGGGCCTATGGCGCGCTGCTGGAAACCACCGACGGCGGCCAGCACTGGGAAGACATCAGCGCGCGCCTGGACAACGAAGACCAGTTCCACCTCAACGGCATCGCTCAGGTGAAGGGCGCCGGGCTGTTCATCGTCGGCGAGATGGGCAGCATGTTTCGCTCCTCGGACGATGGCCAGACCTGGGAAAAACTCGAAGGGCCTTATCAGGGCTCGCTGTTCGGGGTGGTGGGCACCGCGCAGGCCAGCACGCTGTTGGCCTACGGGCTGCGCGGCAACCTGTACCGCTCCACCGATTTTGGCGACAGCTGGCAGCCCATCGCGTTACAGGGTGAGCGCGGGCCGCTGGAATTCAGCCTGTCCAATGCGTCATTGCTGCCGGACGGATCGCTGGTGCTGGTGGGCAACGGCGGCAGTGTCATGCGCAGCCGCGATGACGGCTTGACGTTCAAAGTGTCCAACCGCGCCGACCGTCTCTCGCTGAGCGGGGTCGCCGAGGACGATAAAGGCGATCTGATTCTGGTGGGGCAGGGCGGCATTCACGTCACGTCGCCCTCGGGCACCGACGTCGCTCAACCGTAGCGGCTCAACGATAAAAAAGTCGCCCAACAATAAGAACAGAAGGCAAGGACGTTTCTGCATGACGAATCTGCAACTCCCCGAAGAAAAGTCCACGTTCCTTGAGCGGTTGATCTTCAACAACCGTCCGGTGGTGATCGGCATCTGTCTGGTGGTCAGCCTGTTCCTGTTCTGGCAGGCGACGCTGGTCCGGCCGTTCACCAGCTTCGAAAAAATGATCCCGTTGGGGCATCCCTTCGTCCAGAAGATGATGGAGCACCGCAACGACCTGACGAATCTGGGCAACACCGTGCGCATCTCCGTGGAAGCCAAGGACGGCGACATCTTCTCCAGGGACTACATGGAGACCCTGCGGCAGATCAACGACGAGGTGTTTTACATTCCGGGGGTGGACCGTTCCGGGCTCAAGTCGTTGTGGAGCCCGAGCGTGCGCTGGACCGAGGTGACCGAAGAGGGGTTTGCCGGCGGCGAGGTGATTCCGCAGAGCTACGACGGGACCGAGGCCAGCCTCGATCGGCTGCGCAACAACGTGCTCAAGTCCGGCCAGGTCGGGCGGCTGGTGGCGAACAACTTCAAGTCCAGCATCGTCGACGTGCCGCTGCAGGAGTTCTACCCGGACCCGGCCGACCAGAGCGTGCTGGTGCCGCTGGATTACCGCCAGTTCTCCCATCAGCTCGAAGAAAAGATCCGCGACAAATACGAAGCGCAGAACCCCAATGTCGAGATCCACATCGTCGGCTTCGCCAAGAAGGTCGGCGACCTGATCGACGGCCTAATCATGGTGGTGCTTTTCTTCGGCGTCGCGTTCCTGATCACCCTGGTGCTGCTGATCTGGTTCACGCGCTGTATCCGCAGCACGGTGGCGGTGTTGAGCACGACCTTGATCGCCGTGATCTGGCAGCTGGGGCTGATGCATGTGGTGGGTTTCGGGCTTGATCCCTACTCGATGCTGGTGCCGTTTCTGATCTTCGCCATCGGCATTTCCCACGGCGTGCAGAAAATCAACGGCATCGCCCTGCAATCCAGCGACGCCGACAGCCCCTTGCTCGCGGCCAAACGCACGTTCCGCCAGCTGTTTCTGCCGGGGATGATCGCGATTCTGGCGGACGCCGTGGGCTTCATCACGCTGCTGATCATCGACATCGGGGTGATTCGCGAACTGGCCATCGGCGCGTCCATCGGCGTGGCGGTGATTGTGTTCACCAACCTGATCCTGCTGCCTGTGGCGATTTCCTACGTCGGCATCAGCAAAAAGGCCGTGGTGCGCAGTAAACAGGATGCGGTGCGCGAGCATCCGTTCTGGCGTCTGCTGTCGAACTTTGCCAGCGCCAAGGTCGCCCCGGTGTCCATCGCGCTGGCGGTGCTGGCCATGGGCGGCGGCCTTTGGTACGGGCAGCACCTGAAGATCGGCGATCTGGATCAGGGCGCGCCGGAGCTGCGGCCCGACTCGCGCTACAACCAGGACAACGCGTTCATCATCAACAATTACTCCACCAGCTCCGACGTGCTGGTGGTGATGGTCAAGACCCCGCCCGAGGGCTGTTCGGCGTACCAGACGCTGTCGGCGATCAACGAGCTGTCGTGGAAGATGGAGAACACGCCGGGGGTGCAGTCGGCGATCTCGCTGGTGACCGTGTCCCGGCAGGTGATCAAGGGCATGAACGAAGGCAACCTGAAATGGGAGTCGCTGTCGCGCAACAAGGACGTGCTCAACAGCTCCATCGCCCGCGCCGACGGGCTCTACAACAACACCTGCTCGCTGGCGCCGCTGTTGGTGTTCCTCAACGACCACAAAGCCGAAACCCTGGACCGCGCGGTGCAGGCGGTGCAGACCTTCGCCGCCGAGAACAACCGGGAAGGCCTGGAGTTTCTGCTGGCCGCCGGTAACGCCGGGATCGAGGCGGCCACCAACGAGGTGATCAAGCAGGCCGAGCTGACGATTCTGGTGCTGGTCTACCTGTGCGTGGGCGTGATGTGCATGATCACCTTCCGCTCGTGGGCCGCGACCTTGTGCATCGTCCTGCCGCTGGTGCTGACCTCGGTGCTGGGCAATGCGCTGATGGCGTTCATGGGCATCGGCGTAAAAGTCGCGACCTTGCCGGTGGTGGCGCTGGGCGTGGGGATTGGCGTGGATTACGGGATTTACATCTACAGCCGCCTGGAAACCTTTCTGCGCGCCGGGCTGCCGTTGCAGGAGGCCTATTACCAGACGCTGAAATCCACCGGCAAAGCGGTGTTGTTCACCGGCCTGTGCCTGGCCATCGGGGTGTGCACGTGGATTTTCTCAGCGATCAAGTTCCAGGCCGACATGGGTCTGATGCTGACCTTCATGCTGCTGTGGAACATGTTCGGCGCGCTGTGGCTGCTGCCCGCGCTGGCGCGGTTTTTGATCAAGCCGGAGAAGATGGCGGGGAAGGTGGGCCATTCGTTGTTTTCCCATTGATCCATGGACAGTGCTGCCGACATTTGTTGGAGCGAGGCTTGCCCGCGAAGAGCATGACCGTGGCTTTACAGAAACACCGCGTTTGGAGCTTCGCGGGCAAGCCTCGCTCCAACAGGACATTTATCAGCCCGAATGGCGAGGCGTTTTCAGGACTTCGGGGGTTGTCCGAGAACCACACTCAACGCATTGCGCGCATCGTCCAGTTGCACCAGCGTCGCGTGATGGGCGCCGAGGGCGTCGCGGTTTTCGATGGCGGTGAGGATCGCCTTGTGCCGCGGCAGCGCCAGCTCGTGCAGGTTCGGCCGCTGATTAGAGTGCTTGAGCGCTTCACGCAACGCCAGCGACAGCATGTTGCACAGGTGCGCCAGCAGGTCGTTATGGGTGGCGTCGGCGATGCGGCTGTGGAAATCCAGGTCCGGTTGCAGCACCTCTTCCACCGTCTGCGCGCCTTCCATGCGGGTGTAGGCCTCGTTGATCAAGGCGATGTCATCGGCGCTGGCGTGCTGAGCGGCGAGGGCGGCGGCGGCCGGTTCGATGATGCTGCGCACGCTGGTCAGCAGGGCGAAGAATTCGTTTTGCGGGGAGCTTTGCATCAGCCAGTGCAGCACGTCGGGATCGAGGATGTGCCATTCGCGACGGGGTTTGACCACCGTGCCGACCCGGGGCCGCGAGTAGACCAGCCCCTTGGCGACCAGCACCCGCGTGGCCTCGCGCAGCACCGGACGGCTGACCGCGTACTCTTCACACAGCAGCGCTTCGGGCGGCAGTTTGTCATCGGGTTTGAAACGGCCCGACACGATCTGCATGCCGAGTTCCTGGACAATGCGCGAATGCATGCTTTTGCGGACGGAGGGCTTACGGTAATCCATGGGGCGCGGGGTGATCCTGGGCGATGAATGCGGCGCATCATAGCATCGGGGCGGTGTGTCTGGACTAACGCGGTCCATTGTAGGAGCGCGCTTGCCCGCGAAAGCGTTGGGTCAGATACAGGGGTGGGGCTGACACACCGCACATCGCGGGCAAGCGCGCTCCTACAGGGTTTGCGGTTGCTGCAGATAGTCGCAGCTGTGGTAATCGGTGTAGGAGTGAGCTTGCTCGCGATGCGTCAGGTCCGACAATTGAATTGTGCCTGACACACCGCACATCGCGGGCAAGCGCGCTGCTACAGGGTTGGCGTCATCAGTGAGAATGCCGCGGCACTTCCGATCCGCGCATCCCGACCAGAAAGTCGAAATCGCAGCCCTGATCCGCCTGCATCACGTGGTCGATGTACAGCTGGCGATAACCCCCGACCAGGAGCTGCGGCGGCGCTTGCCAATCAGCCAGGCGCGCGGCGAGTTCGGCTTCCGGGATGTCCAGATGCAAACGCCCGGTGGCGCAGTCCAGCTCGATGAAGTCGCCTTCCTGCACCACCGCCAACGGCCCGCCCGCAGCCGCTTCCGGCGCCACATGCAGCACAACCGTGCCATACGCCGTGCCGCTCATGCGCGCGTCGGAAATCCGCACCATGTCGGTCACGCCCTGGGCCAGCAGTTTGGCCGGCAGGCCCATGTTGCCGACTTCAGCCATGCCCGGATAACCCTTCGGCCCGCAGTTTTTCAGCACCATGACGCTGTTGGCGTCGACGTCCAGATCGGGATCGTTGATCCGCGCCTTGTACATGTCGAAGTTCTCGAACACCACCGCGCGGCCGCGATGCTGCATCAGCGCAGGCGTGGCGGCGGACGGCTTGAGCACGGCTCCGAGCGGCGCGAGATTGCCGCGCAACACGCAGATGCCGCCGTCGGCGCGGATCGGGTTGTCCAGCGCGCGAATCACTTCGTCGTCGCCGTAGATCGGTGAGTTCTTCACGTTCTCCCGCAGGCTCTGGCCATTGACCGTCAACGCGTGGGGGTGCGGCAGCAGGCCGGCTTCGTCCATGCGCCGCAGCACCGCCGGCAGGCCGCCAGCGTAGTAGAACTCTTCCATCAGGAAACGCCCGGACGGCTGCAGGTCGACGATGGTCGGCGTGCCGCGACCGATGCGGGTCCAGTCGTCCAGCTCCAGGTCGACGCCGATGCGACCGGCGATGGCTTTCAAGTGGATCACCGCATTGGTCGAGCCGCCGATGGCCGCGTTGACCCGGATCGCGTTCTCGAACGCTTCCTTGGTCAGGATCTTGGACAGGCGCAGGTCCTGCTTGACCATTTCCACCGCGCGCATGCCGGACATGTGCGCCAACACGTAACGCCGCGCGTCCACCGCCGGAATCGCCGCGTTGTGGGGCAGGGACGTGCCCAGCGCTTCGGCCATGCAGGCCATGGTCGAGGCAGTGCCCATGGTGTTGCAGGTGCCCGCCGAGCGCGACATGCCGGCTTCGGCGGAGAGGAATTCGTCGAGGCTGATCTGCCCGGCTTTGTAGGATTCGTGCATCTGCCAGACGATGGTCCCGGCGCCGATGTCCTTGCCTTTGTGCTTGCCGTTGAGCATCGGCCCGCCGGTGACGACGATGGCTGGCACGTCGCAACTGGCTGCACCCATCAGCAGCGCCGGGGTGGTCTTGTCGCAACCGGTGAGCAGCACCACGCCATCAATGGGGTTGCCGCGAATCGCTTCCTCCACGTCCATGCTCGCCAGGTTGCGGGTCAGCATGGCGGTGGGGCGCAGGTTCGATTCGCCGTTGGAGAACACCGGGAATTCAACGGGGAAACCACCGGCTTCGATCACGCCACGCTTGACGTGTTCGGCGATGGTGCGGAAGTGGGCGTTGCACGGGGTCAGTTCAGACCAGGTGTTGCAGATGCCGATGATGGGTTTGCCGAACTGATGATCGGCAATGCCCTGGTTCTTCATCCAGCTGCGGTACATAAAGCCGTTCTTGTCGGCCGTGCCGAACCATTGGGCAGACCGCAGGACAGGTTTTTTCTCGGAATCAGACATAACTCAGCACTCTTATTGTTAGATCGATTTGTAAGACTAAAAGCTTTGCGTTCTGACTAAAATAGGCTGAAATTCCCCCGAGTGGAAGAGTTGTCAGCTTAAATAGTAATACTATATAGTCTGCTTCCATCGAGGGACGATCCTGCCAGACCGACGCTACCGCAGCACGGCGCACACGACACGGCAGAGACGATCCCCGACGTTTCCATAACAAAAACAAACATGGAGAAGGCATACATGAGCCAGGAACTCAGGCTTATTCGTCGCATCACCCTGAAACTCATTCCCTTTCTGATCCTGCTGTACCTGATCGCCTATGTAGATCGCTCCGCCGTGGGCTTCGCCAAGCTGCACATGGGCGCGGACGTCGGCATCGGGGACGCGGCGTATGGCCTGGGCGCCGGGCTGTTCTTCATCGGCTACTTTCTCCTGGAAATCCCCAGCAACCTGATGCTCGAACGCTTCGGCGCCCGTCGCTGGTTTGCGCGGATCATGCTGACCTGGGGCGCCATCACCATGGGCATGGCCTTCGTGTCAGGGCCCACCAGTTTTTATGTCATGCGTTTCCTGCTGGGTGCGGCCGAGGCGGGGTTCTTTCCCGGGGTGCTGTACTACATCACCCAGTGGTTCCCGGTGCGCCATCGCGGCAAGATCCTCGGGCTGTTCATCCTCTCGCAACCCATCGCGATGCTCATCACCGGGCCGATTTCCGGTGGCTTGCTGGGGCTCGAAGGCGTGGGCGGCCTGCACGGCTGGCAATGGTTGTTCCTGTGCATCGGCGCGCCGGCGATTCTGCTGACCTGGCCGGTGCTGCGCTGGTTGCCGGACGGTCCGAAGAACGTCAAGTGGATGGACCCGGTGGAGAAACAGTGGCTGGCCGGTGAGCTGAAAAAGGACCTGGAACAGTACAGCCAGACGCGCCATGGCAATCCGTTGCATGCGCTGAAAGACAAGCGCGTGTTGCTGCTGGCGCTGTTCTACCTGCCCGTGACCCTGAGCATTTATGGGCTGGGCCTGTGGCTGCCGACGCTGATCAAGCAGTTCGGCGGCACGGATTTGGTCACCGGGTTCGTGTCGTCGATTCCTTACATCTTCGGCATCATCGGCTTGCTCATCGTGCCGCGCAGTTCGGACCGCTTGAACGACCGTTACGGGCACCTGGCCGTGCTGTACGTGATTGGCGCCATTGGCCTGTTCTTCAGCGCTTACCTGACCGTGCCGGTGTTGCAGCTGGGCGCGTTGTGCCTGGTGGCGTTCTCGCTGTTTTCCTGCACGGCGGTGTTCTGGACACTGCCGGGGCGGTTCTTCGCCGGGGCCAGTGCGGCGGCGGGGATTGCGTTGATCAACTCGGTGGGCAACCTGGGTGGCTACATCGGCCCGTTCGTGATCGGCTGGCTGAAAGAAGTCACCGGCAACCTGGCCAGCGGCTTGTACTTTTTGTCCGGCGTGATGGTGTTCGGGTTGATCCTGACCGGCATCGTCTATCGTGTGCTGGAGCGCAATCACGTGCTGCCCGAATCGCAGTTTGCCGCGAGCGCGCGGAGCAAGGCCTGACACAAATCCTGTAGGAGCGCGCTTGCCCGCGAAGGCGGTGTGTCAGACATGAAGATATTTCAGACAGATCGCTATCGCGGGCAAGCGCGCTCCTACAAGGGCGTGGAAATCTGGACATTGGTACAAACCTGTAGGAGCTGACGAGCCCGAGCGAGGCTGCGAGACGTCGGTACAGACGAAGAATATTCGTCGGCCAAACCACCGCTTCGCAGCCTTCGGCGGCTCGGCAGCTCCTACACAGGGCGTGGACATTTTGACCATTGATGCAAACCTGTAGGAGCGAATTTATTCGCGAAGCGCCGGGGCTGACACCGCGTCGATATCGCCAACACATAAGCGCCTACCGAGTCGTGGACATTTAAGAGGAGAAATTCATGCATTTATTACAGTTCGAATTGAGCAACGGCGAGCGGCGCGTAGGTCTGGTGGACGGTGCGCTGGTGCGCGAGATTCAGGGCGCGACCACTACCCGCGACCTGGCCCTCGCGGCCATTGAGAAGAAGATTTCCCTGGCCGAACAGGTGGACAGCATGGGCCTGGGGGACGATTACGATTACTCGCAACTGCGCGCCGACCTGCAGATCCTGCCGCCGCTGGACCACCCGGACCCGGCGCACCTGCTGGTCAGCGGCACCGGCCTGACCCACCTGGGCAGCGCCTCGGCACGGGACAAAATGCACCAGCATGCTGGCGACGAAGCGGCGATGACCGACACCATGCGCATCTTCAAATGGGGCCTGGAAGGCGGCAAACCCGGAGCGGGCGTGGCAGGTGTGCAACCGGAGTGGTTCTACAAGGGCGATGGCAGCATCGTCATTCGTCCGGGCGAATCCTTCCCGCAGCCGCCGTTTTCCGAAGACGCCGGCGAAGAACCCGAGCTGTGCGGGTTGTACGTCATCGGCCATGACGGCCAGCCGTACCGCGTGGGCTACGCCATCGGCAACGAGTTTTCCGACCACGTGATGGAGCGCAAGAACTACCTGTACCTGGCCCATTCGAAACTGCGCGCCTGCAGCTTCGGCCCGGAGTTGCGGGTCGGCGAACTGCCGCAACACCTGGCTGGCACCAGCCGCATCCTGCGTAAAGGCGAAGTGCTGTGGGAGAAGGAGTTCCTCAGCGGCGAGGCCAACATGTGCCACAGCCTGGAAAACCTCGAGTACCACCACTTCAAGTACGCGCAGTTTCTGCGTCCGGGTGACGTGCACGTGCATTTCTTCGGCACGGCCACGCTGTCGTTCGCCGACGGGATCAAGACCCGACCGGGTGACCGGTTCGAAATCAGCCAGGCCGCGTTCGGTGCGCCGTTGGTCAATGGCATTCATCAGACTGACGCGGTGTTTGCGCCGGGGGGCATCCACCAGCTCTGAGATTTGACGCAGTACCGACACCCCATAAAAACAAAACGAGGTGCGCCCCATGACCGCCAACGCCATACCGGTCGAACACGTCGATGCCGACACGTTCGAAGCCGCCATCTACCGCAAGGTGACCTGGCGCATCGTGCCGTTGTTCATCCTGTGCTTTCTGTTTGCCTACCTGGACCGGGTCAACATCAGCTTTGCCAAGCTGCAGATGGCCAGCGACCTGGGCTTCAGCGAGACCGTCTATGGCCTGGGCGCAAGCCTGTTCTTCGTCGGCTATTTCCTGTTTGAAGTCCCAAGCAACATCCTGCTGCACAAGATCGGCGCGCGGGTCTGGATCGCCCGGATCATGGTGTCCTGGGGCATCGCGTCGTCCTGCATGATGTTCGTGCACACCGAACTCTGGTTCTACACGCTGCGGTTTCTGATCGGCGTGATGGAAGCCGGGTTCGTGCCGGGGGTGCTGTATTTCTTCACCCAGTGGTACCCGAGCACGCGGCGGGCACGGGTCAATTCCTACTTCAAAAGCTCGATTCCGTTGTGCGGGATTGTCGGCGGCCCGATTGCAGGGCTGATCCTTGGCCACATGGACGGCGTCATGGGCTTGGCCGGCTGGCGCTGGTTGTTCCTGCTCGAAGGCGTCCCGTCGATCCTGATCGGCGGCATCGTGTTCTGGCTGGTCAAGGACCGTATCCAGGACGCCACCTGGCTCAACGACCAGGAAAAACAGGTGGTGCTGGACCGCATGGCCCGTGAAAAACAGCCCGACACCCCGCAGCGCTTCAAAGACGTCTGGAAAGAACCCACCACCTACGTCATGTCGGCCATTTACCTGTGCCTGGTGATGGCGCTGACCGGTCTGCTGTTCTGGATGCCGCAGCTGATCAAGAGCGCGGGCGTGCTCGACACCCTGAACATCGGCCTGCTGACCGTGATTCCCTATGTCGTGGCCGTCATCGGCAACCTGCTGATCGGCGCCAGCTCCGACCGTCACGCCGAACGTCGCTGGCACCTGGCGGGGTGCGCCACGCTGACGGCGGCGGGGTACCTGGTCTGCGCGCTGTTTCCGGGGCAACTGCTGCCGCTGATGATCGGCATGAGCATGACCATGACCGGCATGATCGCCTGGATGCCGATCTTCTGGACCATCCCGCCGCGCTTCCTCACCGGGCTTGCCGCCGCGGCAGGCATCGCGTTGATCAACTCGCTGGGGCAACTGGGCGGGGTCATTGCGCCGTACATGGTCGGGCGGATCAAGGACCTCACCGGTACCGCGACGCCGGCACTGTACGCCTTGTGCGCCGTGAGTCTGCTGGCGGTGGCGCTGATTGTCTGGGGCGTCCCGAAGCGCTTTTATGACCGGGACATGACCCACGACTGATCATGGGAACCGGTCCGAAGGGCGCCTGCGACCACACACCGGCGCCTTTTGGCCTATCATTCGCGCTTTCACCTACGCGAATGAATGCCATGACCACCACCCCGGAAAACCTGCTCGCTGCCCTGCAAACCGCCGACATGCTGGAAATTGACGGCCTGCACGCCTTCGAGTTCTCCCTGACCGAGGAGCAACTGAACATCGAAAGCATGGACGGACGCGAGCGCAAGGTCTGGCGTTTCAGTCAGGCGCAGATCGACGCCGCCCGCTTCGACGATACCCTGCAGAGCTGGGTGATCAACGACGGCAACGCCGACCACCGGATCATCGCCATGAGCGCCTTTGCGGCGCGTGATGAGGATGATGGGGAGCAGGAGTAACGCGCACCCATTGTAGGAGCGCGCTTGCCCGCGATTGCGGTGTGTCAAACAACCTTGCTTTGTCTGACCGGACGCCATCGCGGGCAAGCGCGCTCCTACAATGACCGAGGCCGGCAACTACCCGCCGCCACCCGCTGTCATACCCACCGACGTACGGCACACAATCGACAAAGAGAACTGCCCCATGACTCGTAAAATTCTGCCCTGGCTGGTAATGGCCAGCAGCATCAGCGCTTTCCCCCTTCAGGCGAAAACCATGACCGACTACGACGTGCTGGTGGGTGCCTACACCGCCGGCGCCAGCGAAGGCATTTATCGCTTTGGCTTCGACACCACCACCGGCAAACTCGACGCCACCCCGCGTCAAGTGATCAAAAGCGAAAACCCGTCCTGGCTGACGCTGACCAAAGACCAGCGCCACCTGTTCGCGGTGAACGAGAACGGCCCGGGTCAGACCGATGCGGTCGGCAAGGTCAGCAGCTTCTCCATCGATCCCAAGACCCACGTCGTCTCGTTCATCAATGCGATTGAAAGCAAGAGCGAAGAGCCGACTCATTCGAGCCTGAGCTTCGACGAGCGTTTCCTGTTCGTCGCCAATTACGCCGTCAACCCGGTGCCAGGCGGTTCGCTGGCGGTGGTGCCGGTGGGCAAGGACGGTAAATTGTCCGCGGTGGCGCAAACCAGTATTCATCCGGCCAGCAAGGTCAATCCGGAGCGCCAGGCGTCGTCCCACGTTCACTCGGCGGTGCCTTCACCGGATGGCAAGTACCTGATCGCCAGCGATCTGGGCGCCGACAAATTGTTCGTGTTCACCTACGACGGGAAGAAGACCCAGCCCTTGCAGCCGGCGAAAACCCCTTCCGTCGATATGCCGGCCGGTAGCGGTCCGCGCCACTTGCTGTTCAGCAAAGACGGCAAGCACGCCTGGCTGACCACGGAAATGAATGCGCAGGTCACCGTGTTCGACTACCACGACGGCGTGTTCAAGCGCACGCAACAGGTCGAACTCGCCAGCAAGGAAGGTCAGGACCAGCGCGCTGCAGGCGGCTTGCACACCTCCCCGGACGGCAAATTCCTGTACGTGGCCAATCGCGGTGCCGTGAACGAGTTGCTGGTGTACAGCATCGATCAGGCCACCGGGCAGTTGAAGGAAATCCAGCGTCGGTCGGTAGAAGGCAAGGAGCCACGTGAGTTCAGTTTCGACCCCAGCGGCCATTTCGTGCTGATCGCCAACCAGAAAAGCAACCAGATCGTGACCGTGCGCGTCGACCCGAAAACCGGTCTGCTGGGCGAAACGGTGCAGACCCTGGACTTCGATTCACCGTCGGACATCCGCTTTCTCACCGCCAAGTGAGTGCCTGATTGATGCTCCAGCCCTTCATTTGTAAGGGCTGGAGCGCTGTATCAATTGGCGTGATAAGGGCTAGTGCTACAAAAGATTTTTGCTGATGCCCCCTCGGGCGTACTTTCGATTCACGGCCAAGACGGTCAAGACTTGAAACGCAACATTACACCCGAGGTACACATCATGAACTTCAATCTCTTCTCCATCATCGCCGCGTCTGCCATCTCCGCCACGGTTGCATTGCCTGCCAGCGCCAGTGTCGATGTTGCCGACAAAAAAGTAAGTTCGACCCAGACTTACACACCGAAGTATCTGCAACAAAGCGCCAACTTCTACGCAGCACTGGATCACAAGACTCAGTAATGATTAGAACTTTCGACGTAAATCCATTCCCCGTTAGCGTACACAACGATACCGGGGAATGGATTTGTAAGAACCGACTCAAGTTACGCGCTCGGGCTACTGTTTAAACGCTTTCGCGAACACATTCGTTTGCAACAGGTTGATGCGACCCACTGACCCGTACGTGTCAGGCCATGTATCAAGTGTCAAACGAACGTGTTCGCGAAAGCGTTGATTCCCTCCCCTTATCCCCGTCTGCTGAATAAGCGATGGGGATTTTTTTATGCCGGGCGGTGTCCTGCAACGACGTTGCCCTGTAGGAGCGCGCTTGCCCGCGAAGGCGGTGTGTCAGACACGAAGATGTTTCAGACAAATAGCTATCGCGGGCAAGCGCGCTCCTACAGTTTGCTCATTGTGTTTAAAAAAAGGTGCGACTCCAGAAACCGCTGCAACCACACTTGCAACTTCGGATACGGGCTCTGCCAGAACCACTCAGGATCGACAAAACAAAACTGCCGAACAAACGGGGCGAGGGCGGTATCGGCCAGGGTCAGGTGGGACGCCACTAAATAATCGCGCTGTTGCAAACGCGTTTCCAGATCACGCAAGAACACTTCCCCACGCTGCCGATAGTCCTCCTGGGAGCACTCGGGATAACGCACGGCGTATTTGTAGTGGTCCAGCGAGG
Source organism: Xanthomonas sp. WHRI 1810A (assembly GCF_040202885.1). Classification (NCBI taxonomy): domain Bacteria; kingdom Pseudomonadati; phylum Pseudomonadota; class Gammaproteobacteria; order Lysobacterales; family Lysobacteraceae; genus Xanthomonas; species Xanthomonas sp. WHRI 1810A. Next base: position 149,081 of record NZ_JBEGED010000014.1, on the reverse strand, counting down.
TCTTGAACGGGCCGTCGTTGCGCATGATCAAGCCCGCGATTTCTCGCTGGGCATCAGGATCATTGGCCATCGACCAATCATCGGGGTCATTCAGGGCCAGGGCCCAATGCATGATGTCCAGGCTCTGTTCCAGCACGCGATCGCCCAGTACCAGGACGGGGACGGTGCCTTTGGGTGAGCGTTCGAGCATGTCGGCCGGTTTGGCCTTGAGGCTGACTTCGACGATGTCCACCGCGCAGCCGGCGTACCTTACGGCCATGCGCGCACGCATGGCGTAAGGACAACGGCGAAACGAGTAGAGCGTCGGTGTCGCGCTGCGAGAGGCGATCACCAACACCGGATCACGCTGCTTAGAGTTCGCCACAATCGGCGATGGTGACTTTCTTGCTGGTGCGGCCGGACTGCGAGCCCAGGGCTTCGATGGCGCGGACCACGTCCATGCCTTCGATGACTTTACCGAACACCACGTGCTTGCCATCCAGCCAGCTGGTGACGATGGTGGTGATGAAGAACTGGCTGCCGTTGGTGTTCGGGCCGGCGTTGGCCATGGACAGGTCGCCTGGCTCGGTGTGCTTGAGCTCGAAGTTTTCGTCCTTGAATTTTTCGCCGTAGATCGACTTGCCGCCGGTGCCGTTGTGGTTGGTGAAATCGCCGCCCTGCAGCATGAAGTCGTTGATGACGCGGTGGAAGGACGAGCCTTTGTAGGTCAGGCCATCGACTTCGCCGGTGCACAGGGCACGGAAGTTTTCAGCGGTTTTCGGCACCACGTCGTTGCGCAGTTCCATGACGATGCGGCCCATAGGCTCGTCGTTGGCGGTGATGTCGAAAAATACTTTGGAGTTGGACATGGGATTACCTTCTTCTCTGGTTCGGCGCGACGAATCGCGCGGTGTGTATAGCGTTGCACAGAACACCTTTGGCGTTGTGTGCCGGAAATAATTCGAATTATCCGTTATTCACTTCAATCGTGCTCAGGCCGTTGCCTTGACGGCGGACCTGAATCTGCACCGGTATGCGCTCGTGCATTTCCTGCACGTGGGAGATCACACCGACCTTGCGGCCCTGGGCTTGCAGCCCGTCCAGCGCATCCATGGCCAGTTGCAGTGATTCTGGATCGAGGCTGCCGAAGCCCTCGTCGATGAACAGCGATTCGATTTTCAGCGTGCTCGATGCCATGGACGCCAGGCCCAATGCCAGGGCCAGCGAGACCAGGAACGTCTCGCCGCCGGACAACGAATGCACCGAGCGCAGTTCGTCGCCCATTTCGGTGTCCATGACCAGCAGGCCGAGCATGCTGCCGCCGCGCTTGAGGCGATAACGGCGCACCAGTTGCTTGAGCTGGGCATTGGCGTGATGCACCAACAGGTCGAGATTGTAAGCCTGGGCGATCTTGCGGAACGTGTCGCCGGTCGCCGAACCGATCAGCGCGCTGACCCGGCCCCAGCGTTGATATTCGGCCGCCGCCATCGCGATACGCGATTGCAGCTCACTGTTGGCGTTGCGCCGGCGCTCGTCTTCGCTCAATTGCGCCCGCAGCTCGGCGCACAGTTGCTCGTGGCTGGCGGCCAGGGTCTGTGCCTCCAGCAGGGCGCTGGCCAGTTGCGCCGCGTCGGCCATGTCGGTGTGCTGCGCCTGATGCTGCTGCACCTGCTTCTCCCGCTCGGTCACCAACACGCGCGCCTGTTCCAGCGCTTTTTCGCTGCGCTGCAACTGCTGGCGAAGCTGGCTGACGGCCTCGTCGGTGTAGGCGAGCAGGGTGTCCAGCGCGGCATCGTCCAGTTCCGGGTGCGCAGTGCGCCACTCCAGAATCTGCCGGTCCAGTTCAGACACTTCCTGCTCAAGGCCTTGCAGCCGTTGACGCTCGGCGTCCAGTTCCGCCGCCAGCTTGATCAGCTCGCCACGCGCCGTTTGCAGCGCTTCGCTGGCCGCATGCTGCGCTGCCCGGGCCTGTTCGACCGCCTGTTCCAGGTGCTGCTGCCATTGCTCGGCGCTGGCCTGTTCTCCCAGCAAGTCGGCCAGGCGTTGCTGGCCGGCCAGTTGTTGCGCCTGACTGGTTTCAAGCCGCGCCTTGAGCTGTTCGTGGGTCTGCTGCCGATTGAGCTGAGCCACGTGCTCCAGTTCGATCTTCTTCGCCCGTTCGCTGTGCGCCTGTTGCTCGTCCTTTTGCTGGTCGAGTTGCGCCAGACGCTGGGCAATGTCGTTGTCCAGCTGCATGAAGCTTTCGGTGGCCGACTCGCGCCACAGTGGCAGGCTCTCGCTGGGCAGCAGCGCTTCGAACTCCTGCAACGCGGCTTCGAACGCCTGATTGTCCAGGGAGATATTGCGCTGCTGGTCGTCCAGTTGCTTCATCGCCTGGGCGCTGGCATCGCGGGCGGCCTGGGCCTGCTGCTGCATCGCTTCGGCCTGTTGCTGCACCTTGAGCAACTGCGTCTGGCGCTGCTCGCTGGTAAGGATGTCCTGGGCCAGCGTGTGCAGACGTTCGCTGAGCCAGTCGCCACGCTGTTGCTCCGGCTGCTCCAGCAGGCGCGGGTACAGCGGATGCGCGTCCAGCTGCGGGGTCAGCGTCTGCAACTGTTCGCCGAGCTGTTCCAGTTGCGGCTTGGCCTGCTTGAGCTGGTTGTTGAGCTCGGTCACTTCCACCCGCAGCTCGGTCAGCTTGTCGCTGAGCTGGCTGACCAGAAGGCGCGCTGCCGCTTCCTCGCCGTCGTCGTGCCCGGACAGCGCCTGCAGCAATGCTTCGGACTGGTGATACGGATGCTCTTGGCTGCCACACACGGGGCAGGGCTGTTGGTCGATCAATTGCTCGCGCAACTGCTCGACGCTGGCACTGCGCGCCAGACGCTGACGTTGCAGCAACTCGACCGTAACGTTCAGCGCCTGGGTAGCGGCTTCGTGTTCGGTCTTGAGCTGCAAGCCCGACGCGATGCCGTGCGCGCGACGTTCATTGGCTTGTTGCTGCTGAAGCTGAAGGTTCTGCAACCGGCTGTCGAGGTCTTGATGGCGCTGCCACAGACGGTCCAGTCCGTCGCAGGCGCTGTGTTGCTGACGGTTGTCTTGCAGCAACTGGCCAAGGCGCTGGATCTCTTCATTGACCGCATCGGCCTTGACGTCGGCCTCGCGGTACAGCGCGTCCATGGCGCTGCGGCGTTCGGTCAGATCCAGCTCGGCGCGGGTGGCGTTCTGTTCCAGCACCGGCAGTTCTTCGCGGCCCTGTTTCAGGCGCGCGCTGAGGGCGACGGTCTGTTGCAAGCGGGGACGGTAGGCTGGCCAGGCCTGGCTCAAGGGCGCCAATACGGCGCTGTGTTCCAGTTGCGTGGCGATCGATTGCAGGCGTTGATCGCGTTCGCGCTGCTGCTCAATCTGTTTGTCCAGACCCGCCTGACCGACGACGTACGCCTGATGCGCGGCCTGGGCCTGTTCGCTGATGTCTTGCAACGCGGTGTTCAGGTGCGTCAGGCTGGTTTGATGCTCGAACGCTTGCTTGAGCAACGGCGCGGCTGAGGTCTGTTGCGCCTGGGCCTGTTGCAGGGTTGTCTGCGCAGCCAGCAATGCGTCGTCCAGCGAGGTCTGTCGTGTCTGAAGCTCGGTCTGCTGCTGGGTGTGCTGCTCAATCACGTCCTTGAGCGGCGTGATCTGCCCGTCGAGTTTGTTGCGCAACGCGAACAGGTGACGCTGAGGGGCGAGCCGTTCCAGTTGCCCGAGCATCTGCCGCTCACCGGCTTGCGCGTCCCACGCCTGTTGGGCGCTGCTCAGTTGTTCCGTGGCGCTCAGGTGTTCGTCGCGCAGGCGCTGCAATTCGGTCAGCCACTGCTGCTTGAGTTCCAGCTGACGTTGTTGCGCCTGCTGCAGCTTGAGTTGCTGCTGCGCATCGCTGAAGCGCTGCTCCAGTTCGGCGCGTTGCTCGGGCTCCATGGGAATGACGCCCGTCGCCAGCAGGTTCAGGTCATCGCAGGCCTTTTTCGCTTCGCTGGCCTTGCTGTAGGCGCGACGGCCGAGCTGGCTGTAAATCGCCGTGTCGGTAAGCTTTTCCAGCAGTTCGCTGCGCTCGCGGTCGTCGGCCTTGAGGAAGGCGCTGAATTCGCTTTGCGCCAGCATCACGGCGCGGGTGAACTGCTCGAAGTTCAGGCCCAGCCGGGCTTCCAGCAGCGGCTTGTAGTCGGTCTTGTTCTGACTGAGGATTTGCTCGCTGTCCAGGTCGGTCAGGGTCTGGCGGCTGGCCTGCAACTTTTTGCCAGCGTTGTCCCGGGCCCGATTGGTTTCCCAGCGCGCGCGGTAACGGCGCTGGTCGATGCCGACAAAATCTACCTCGGCATAACCGCTGCCGGTGCCGCGCCGCAACAGGTTGCGCGGATCGCCGGTCGAGATGTCGCCATCGATTTCCGGGACTTTTGACTGGCCGACGTTGTTCAGGCGCGGAATCGCCCCGAACAGCGCCAGGCACAGGGCGTCCAGCAGCGTGCTCTTGCCGGCGCCGGTGGGGCCGGTGATGGCGAACAAGCCGGCGCTGGCCAGGGGTTCGGCGGTGAAATCCAGCTCGAACGGGCCGGCCAGCGAAGCGAGGTTTTTCAGGCGGATGGCAAGGATTTTCATGGCTGTTCACCCTCCAGCTGGACGTCCTGCAACAGCTCGGCAAAGTCCTTGAGGGTCTGTTCGTCCACCTCGCTGCCGTAGCTGTCGAGCCAGGCGCGGCTGAACAATTCCTGCGGGCTGAGTTGGTCCAGGTCGATCAGGCCTTCGCCGTCATCGTCGCGGCCATTGGCGCCTTTGCCGGCGTACTCGGCGGCGATGCGCACCAGGCGCACGGCTTTGTTTTCCAGCGCCGATTCGATCTGGTGGCGCAGGTCCGGCTGCGGTTCGTCCAGCCGCACGCGCACCTCCAGCCAGGGCTGGCGGTCGATGTCGGCCAGCAGGTCGATGTCCGGCAGGTCCTTGAGTTGCACCAGCAGCTCGGCCAGCGGCGCAGGGCCGACCCGTTGCAGGTTCACGGCGCGGGGGATCAACAGGGTGTCGACGCTGGTCAGCTTGTCGCCCTTGCAGTTGATTTCCAGGATCTGGTGTTGGTAGCCGATTTCCGAAAACGACAACGGAATCGGCGAGCCGCTGTAACGAATTCGCTCTTCGCCGTTGACCCGTTGCGGTTTGTGCAAATGGCCCAGGGCGACGTAGGTGATGGTCTCGCCGAACAGGCTGGCGGGCAGGGCTTCGGCGTTGCCGATGATCAGGCTGCGTTCGGACTCTTCCGACACCGAGCCGCCGGCCATGTGGGCGTGGCTCACCGCGATCAGCGCCTGACCCGGTTCGCGCTTGAGGTTGGCGGCTTCTATCAGCATTTCATGCACACGGCCGATGCCGCGCAGGTAGTTGTCGCCCAGGGTAGGGCCGGTGACTTCGGCCGGGCGCAGGAAGGGCAGGGCCAGGCACCAGGCGCGGATTTTGCCTTTGGCGTCGGGCAATGGCAGCAACAGGCGTTCGACGTTGAGGGTGCCGTCGTCCAGCCACAGCACGCGGCCCAGGGCATGGGTGCGCAAACGGCGCATCAACGGCGCGGGCAGCTCGATGCGCGAACCCGAATCGTGGTTGCCGGCGATCATGACGATGGTCAGCTTGGGCTGTTGCTCGTGGGCACCGACGATGAAGTCGTACAGGCGCTCCTGGGCTTTGACCGGCGGGTTGACCGTGTCGAAGATGTCCCCGGCGATCAACAGCACATCCGGCGCACGCTCAGCCAGACGCGCCAGCAACCACGTGAGGAAGCTGGCGTGCTCGAAGTCCCGCTCCTGGCCATGGAGGTTTTGGCCCAGGTGCCAGTCGGAGGTGTGGAACAGACGCATTTAATTACCTTGTTTCGAAAGAGATGAGCAAAGTGGCGTACGGGGTCTGGTGGGAGGGAGCTTGCTCGCGAGAGGCCGATACATCCGGCATGTCTTCTTCGCGCCAGCCCGTGCATCGCGAGCAAGCTCCCTCCCACATGGGGTCGTTGTTGGCCATCACTTCGGGTACAACGGCGGCAGGCTGTTGTCGCCGCTGTTGTCCTGCGGGCGTTCGATGGCGGGGAGGGCCTTGACGGCGCGCCACAGGTCTTCGCCCAGCCACAGTTTTTCGGTTTCGCTGTAGAGCACGCCGTTCAAGCCATCCAGTGCGTCGGACAAGGGCACGAACCGCGCGGCCATGTCGGCCAGGGTTTCCGGCTGTTGCCGCGCCCAGGCGTCCAGCGCCTGGCGGGTGGCGTGGGGGTCGTTGGCCAGGCTCGCGCGCTTGAGGTCGTCGAGCACCGACCGCGGGCTGGGACCGGCCTGCGCCACCCGGGCCCGGGCCGGTTGCCAGCGCGCGCGCCACCACAGACCGAAACCCAGCAGGGTGGTGAAGCTCAGCAGGACCGTCGCCAACTGCCACGGCCAGACCGGCGGCCCCATGACAATCAGGCCGCCGTTGTCGCTGACCGGGGTGTCCACCGCCAGTGCCGGGTTGCTGCTGATCTGCAGGGTCCGCGCCGGCAGGGTGCTGTGTTCCAGATGGTCTTCGTGGGTGTTCCACCACACCAGGTCCACCGCCGGCACGTCGATGGCGCCGGGACGATTGGGCACCAGCGCTTCACGCTCCTCGCGGGTGCCAATCAATCCACGCTCGCTGGCCAGATTCGCCAGTTTCGGCTGATCCGGATAGCGCCGCAGGGCACTCACGTCGGTGGCAGGCAGCGGCGGCAATTGCGCACTGGACAGGCCTTCGACCTTCAGCGTCAGGGTGCGGGTCAGGGAATCGCCCACCTGGCTCTGCCCCGGTTCCGGGCTCCAGCTTTCGCTCAGGTTGATGCTGCGCGCCGGCAACCACGGTGTGTTGGCCGGGTAGTTGGCGGGCTGGGCCTTGACCTGCAGGGTCAGCGGCGCCGAGGTCACCCGCATGACCTTGCCGGGCTTGGGCCCGAACGGGTTGACGTCGGTGGTCTGCGCCTGGCCCTGATTGCCGTTTGCCGCGGGCGGCTCCTGCACCAGCGTGGCGCTGAACACCTGCGGCGGGATCACCAGCGCGCCGCTCTGTTGCGGGTACAGCGCGTAGCGCATCTCGATCACGCCGTGACGAACGTTGTTGATCAGCTTTTCGTAGGTGCGGGTGTCGCCGAGCTTCTCGATCCGCGCGTCGGGCACCTGCAGCGGGGTCAGGTTGCTGTCGTCGAACAGCGACACCGAGTGGTAGATGCGCAACGTCAGCACCGCCTGAGCCTGAACGTAGACCGAATCCTGATCAACGCTGACCTCGATGAACACCGGCGCCAACGCCTGCGCCTGCGGGCTGACCGGCGCGTCAACGGCCACCACTTGCAGGGTGATCGGTTCGCTTTTCATCTCCCCCAGTTGCAGCGCGGGGATCACCACCGAACCGCTGCGCCTGGGCATCAAGGTGATCAGCCAACGGGTGGTAGCCTGGCGGGTGCCGTCCAGGGTGGTGGAGCGGTTGACCTGACGCGTGCCCTGCACCTCGAAGTCGGTGTCCAGCACGCCGATGTCCGGTTTGCCGAACAGGGTCGGGTCATTGGATTCCAGGGTCAGCTCGACGGTTTCCCCGGTGTTCAGGCGGGTGCGGTCGGTGCTGGCGAGCAACGCGGGCGCGGCCTGGGTCGACAACGCCACCAGGCACAACAGCCAACCGATCACCACGCGGTGTACACGACTCATGGGGTCTTTTCCTGATGCTGCTGTTGTTCGTACCAGAATTTGCGCCTGAGCAGCTCGCCCGGTTCGTCCGGAATTTGCCGCAGCCATTGTTCGAGCGCCTGCTTTTGTTCGCCGCTGAGGGATGCGTCCGCCGGTTGGGTCGGCGGGCGCGTGCTGTCGACTTCGTCCAGCGATGTGCCCGGGGTTTCATTGCCGCCAGTCACGGGCTGCTGACTGCCGGGACTGTTTTCCTCGCCGCCCTGGGGCGGGGTCTGCGGCGGATTGCGTTCGTCGACACTGCCGCTGCGGGGGTGGTCGCCGTCATTGTCGCCTTCGGTCTTGCCCTTGCTCGGGTCCTCGGCGCCCGGCTGTATGCGCTGGTCCAGGAGGGTCTGCACCAGCGCGCGGTTGGCGGTGGCGGCCGGAAACTCGGGTTGTCGCTCCAGCGCCTGATCATAGGCATCCAGTGCGGCTTCCAGTTCCCCGCTTTTGGCCAGGGCATTGCCGCGATTGTAGTGGTCGGTGGCGCTGTTGCCCTGGGCGAAACGCTGGGCGGCACCGGCGTAATCGCCTGCTTCGTAGAGCGCCACGCCTTGCCATTGCGGGTCCTCGAAGTGGCGCGCGGCGTCCACCGGTCGATGCCGTTCCAGCAGGCGCTGGCCCTGTTGGTCCGGGCGCAGCCACAGGTCCTTGAAGTCAAAGGCGTAGCTGTTTTGCGGCAGCATGAACAGCAGCGGCAGGCACAACACCCAGCCGCGTCGCCCGGCACACGCCGCCAGCAGCAACAGCGGCAGCAGCAGCCAGTAACCCTGGTCGGCCCAGGTGTCGAGCTGCACGATCTGGCCATCACTGCGAATGCTTTTCGGGCTGTCCAGCAGGCCCAGTTCCCGCAGGTCCTGATCGTCCATGCGCAGCGAGCTGTAGCGCCCGTCGAACTGTTCGGCGAAATCCTTGAGGCTGGCGCTGTCCAGACGCGGCAGCAGAATCGCCCCCTGGGCGTCCTTCAGAAAACCGCCCTTGTCCTGGGCCACCGGCGCGCCTTCGGCGGTGCCGACGCCAAGAATCAGCAGCGATTGCGGGTGACCGCTCATGGCCAGGCGAATGCCCTGACGCTCCTGCTCGGTCAGCGACGAGCCAATCAGCAGCAAACGGCCTTGGCCCAGCGCGCCCTGGCGCAGCAGGTCGAGGGCCTTTTTCACCGCCAGGTCCGCGCGCTGGCCGCTCTCGGGCATGATCGACGGCTTGATCGCGTCCAGCAGGTTTTTGCTGGTGGCCAGATCGTCCGACAGCGGCACCAGCGTGTGGGCGCTGCCGGCATAGACCACGATGGCGGTCTGCGATTCGCTGCGCGCCTGCAGCAGGTCCATCAGTTTGCGCCGCGCCTGTTCCAGCCGCGTGGGCGGGGTGTCGGTGGCGAGCATTTCCGGGGTCAGTTGCAGCATCACCACCAGCGGGTCCACCGGTTTCTGGCTGGTCTGTTCGACCCGCTGCCAGCTCGGCCCCAGCAGCGCCAACAGCCCCAGCGCCCAGCCAAAGCCCATGGCGATCCACGGCAGTCGGCTTTCGCGTCCGCTGCCGCCGTTGAGCAGCACCGAGTGGAAGGCGACGGGCAAGATCATCTGCCAGCGCCCGGCGCGCTTTTGCCGGTTCCACAGACGCCAGAGCAGCCAGCCGAGCAGCGGCGCAATCGCCAACCACCCAGGGCGAAACCAGTGCGGCCAAAGGGCGATCATCGACGCCTCCCCAGACGCTGGAAGCGCTGACGCCACTGCGGGCTTCTGAGCAGGGCGGGCTGGCGTGCGAGAAACCGGTAAAAGCGGTTGTTGGGCCGGCGCTCATGAATCACCAGCAACACGCTCAACACCAGCGCGACGGACAGGGGCCAGTGATACAGCGCCAGCACCGGCCGGGCCTGGGTCGGTTGTTGCGTGACCGGTTCCAGGGTGTCGAGGGTCTTGCCGATTTTGGCCAACTGCGCGCCATCCCGGGCGCGGAAGTATTGCCCGCCGGTAATGTCGGCCAGTTCTTTCAATGACGGTTCGTCCAGGTCCAGGCTTGGGTTGAGGCCCAGCACGCTGGCCGCGCCCTTGTCCGGGTCGGCGCCGATGCCGATGGGGTAGATTTTCACGCCTTCCTGAGCGGCCAGTCGCGCCGCCGTGGCCGGGTCGATCTGCCCGCCGTTGTTGGCGCCGTCGGTGATCAGGATCAGCACCCGGCTCTGCGCCGGACGCAGGCGCAGGCGCTTGAGGGCCAGGCCAATGGCGTCGCCGATGGCAGTGTTTTTGCCGGCGATGCCGATGCGCGCTTCATCCAGCCACACCCGCACCGTGTGCCGGTCGAACGTGAGCGGCGCCTGCAGATACGCCTGACTGCCGAACAGGATCAGCCCGACGCGATCGCCTTCGCGGTGTTCGAGAAAGTCGCCCATCAGCAGTTTGACCAGTCCCAGGCGGCTGACGTCGTCGTTTTTCCAAGTCATGTCGGGATAATCCATGGACCCGGACACGTCCACGGCCACCAGCAAATCCCGGCCGCTGGCGGCGATGGGCAGCGGATCGCCCAGCCATTGCGGTCGAGCGGTGGCCAGCAGCAGCAACAGCCACAGGCCGACGAAGGGCAATTGCCGACGCCAGCCCGGCAGGTTGGCCCGCGCGCGGCGGCCGGCCATGCCTTCGAGTTCGTTGAGGAAGCTGACTTTCAGTGATGCCTCACCACTGTCGGCCACAGGCAACAGGAAACGCATGATCCACGGCAACGGCAGGGCCAGAAAGACCCACGGCCAGGCGAATTCAAACATGCTTGCGAATCCAGGTGTCGACTGACTGCGTCAGGCCATTGATGGCTTTGTCGTCGAGTTTGCACTCCGGCTTGTAGGCGCCCTCCACGAGGATCATCCATCGGGTCAGGCCCGCCGCCGGGCAGCGGTTGTCCAGGAACGCCAGCCATTTGCGGCCATTGAGGGTGTGGCTCTGGCTGTAGGGGTAGTGGTTGCGGCACAAGCGTTTGAGCAGGCCGTTGATCTGCTGCAACCAGGCGCCCGCCGGCGCGCCGTCGTAGGGTTTGGGCATGCGCGCCAGTTCTTCGAGGGCGGCCTGCCGCAACGGGTCCAAGGCTTGCTCGCGTTTGGGGCGCAGGGCTTTGCGCGGCAGCAGGTGCCGGTAGCGCCAGGCCGCGTAAGCCAGGGCCGGCATCAGGATCAGCAGTAGCCACCAGCCGGGGGCGGGCGGCCAGAACCCGACGGCCTCGGGCGCGATCACCGGTTGCAGCAGGTCCAGCGGGTTCATTTCTGTTTCACCGGGTGCTGCGCGTTGAGGTATTCGCGCAGCTGCTCGACCATCTCGCGCTGGGTGCTCAGCGGCATCAGCAACACCCGCAGTTTTTGCGCCAGCCGCTCCCAGCGTGCCAGCCGCGCTTCACCCTGGGCGCGATAGTGCTGGCGCAAGGCCGGGTTGAGCGTGTCGATTTCCAGTTGCGCACCGCGCTCTGCGAAGCGCAGCAGACCGGCGGCAGGCAGGGCGTGGTCCAGCGGATCGGAGATCGGCAACAGCAGCAGGTCACAGTGCCGGGACAGCAGCGACAGTTGCTGCTCCGCCGAATCCGACAGCGCGCGTTCGTCGCACAAAATGATGGCCAGGCTGCCGGGGCGCAGCACTTCCCGGGCGCGGCGCAGGGCGATGCCGAACGTGTCGCGGTCGGCCACCGCTTCGGTGTGCAGCGACTGATTGACCCGCACCAGCCGGTTCAACAGCTGCAACAGGCTCTGCTTGCTGCGGCGCGGTTTGATTTCGTAGTGCTCGTTGTCGCCGAACACCAGCCCGCCGACCCGATCGTTGTGCGCCAGTGCAGCCCAGCCCACCAGCGCCGCCGCCTGCGCCGCCATCACCGACTTGAACATCAGCCCGGAGCCGAAAAACAAGCGGCGGCTCTGCTCGACCATGATGAAAATCGGCCGTTCGCGCTCTTCGTGAAACAGCTTGGTGTGGGGTTCCTGGGTCCGCGCCGTGACGCGCCAGTCGATGGTGCGCACATCGTCGCCGGCCTGATAGACCCGCACCTGATCGAAATCCACGCCACGGCCGCGCAGCTTGGAATGGTGCAGGCCGATCAGCGGGCTGCGGCGGCTGGGGGTGGAGAACAGCTGAACTTCCCGCACGCGATGACGCATTTCGATCAGCTCGGCGAGGCTGACGCGAATGCCCGGTTGGGAAATCAGATAGGGCTGCATGGGTCAGGCAACGGCAACGACGTCGAGAATGCGCTGGATCACTTTGTCCTGATCGACGCCCGCCGCTTCGGCTTCAAACGAGAGAATCACCCGGTGGCGCAGCACGTCGAACAGCACCGCCTGAATGTCTTCGGGGCTGACGAAATCCCGCCCGGCCAGCCAGGCGTGGGCCCGGGCGCAGCGGTCCAGGGAGATCGAGCCGCGGGGGCTGGCGCCGTAGGCAATCCATTCGGCCAGTTCCGGGTCGAACTTGGCCGGGGTGCGGGTCGCCATCACCAGTTGTACGAGGTATTCCTCCACGGCATCGGCCATGTACAGGCCGAGGATTTCCTTGCGCGCGGCAAAGATCGCCTGCTGGCTGACCCGGCGCTCGGGTTTGGTTTCGCCGTTGAGGGCTTCGCCACGGGCCTGGGCGAGGATCTTGCGTTCCACCGACGCGTCGGGAAAACCGATCTTGACGTGCATCAGGAACCGGTCGAGCTGGGCTTCGGGCAGCGGGTAAGTGCCTTCCTGCTCGATGGGGTTTTGCGTGGCCATTACCAGAAACAGCGGCGACAGGTCGTAGGTGCTGCGACCTACGCTGACCTGGCGCTCGGCCATGGCTTCCAGCAGCGCCGATTGCACCTTGGCCGGTGCCCGGTTGATTTCGTCGGCCAGGACCAGGTTGTGGAAGATCGGCCCCTGCTGGAAGACGAAGCTGCCGGTTTCCGGGCGGTAGATCTCGGTGCCGGTGATGTCGGCGGGGAGCAGGTCGGGGGTGAACTGAATACGGTGAAATTGCGCTTCGATGCCTTCGGCCAGCTCTTTGATCGCCTTGGTCTTGGCCAGGCCCGGGGCGCCTTCAACCAGCATGTGGCCGTCGGCGAGGAGGGCGATCAGGAGCCGTTCAACCAGTTTCTCCTGCCCGAGAATCTGTGTTGAGAGAAAGGTTCGCAGCGCGATCAACGCTTCACGATGTTCCATCGATGACGGTTCCTGGCAGGTTCGCAGCAGCGCCAAGTCGGCACCGAGGCTGGGGGCGTTACTTTAATCGATCCGGGGGCTGGCGACTAACGGCGAAGGGGGTTTTTGCGGGATTTTCAGGGAATGGTGTCGCAAAGTGGTGAATGGGTTCAAGGATACGAATCCTCGCTCGGGTCGTCAGCGCCGAAAAAGAGTGTTTTTCAGAGCTGCCCGCACACTGCCCAGATTTTTTTTACGGCTACTTACCCTCTGTAGTCGCGGGTCGCAGGCCGAAGCCTCTTGTATGACTACGCCGTTAGTCAGTTCTGACCGGCGGATTGGCGTGGATCTGCTTGAATTATTTTAAGGATCTTGTGCGGTGATCCGTTAATGGAAGCGTTATCTCAGGATGAGCACCGCCATGAAGAAGATCGTCAAGAATTCCGCCAAGTCCGTTTCGGCCCTGGATATGCTGCTGGGCAATACTCGGCAGACCAAGGCCGGCATCTCTGCGCTGACCCAGCAGTTCAGTTCGGTTCTGAGCCTGTCCCAAGCCGATATTCCCCGCTTGATGAAGCAAAACCCGCAGATGCACATCACTGAAGCCCGCGATATCCATGCGCGTGCGCAGGCGATGTCTGTCGTGATTGCCCGACAGTTTCGCGAGCAACGTCTGACTGCCTCGGTGCGCCAGGCCAATCGCCCGCTGTCAGGCATCAAAGGTTTGGTGGATGGCCCTACCTACACAGACATGTTCAACCCGGACTGGGCCAATCACTGTCCGCCGGATGCCATTGAAGCCACCACTTCACCCGTTGCCTATCTGGCCGATCTGTATCGGTTCGCGCTGGAGTTGGAGGCCTCCGGTGATCAGAGCGCAATCATCAGCCTCGACGCGCGGCGCCCAGATCTGAAAGACCTGCTGCTCGACCACACTGCGCTCAACCGCGTAGAGCCGACCATCGTGTTGGTCAACGAGATTCTGGAGAGCTCGATCCGTGGTTATCTGGACGGCATCGCGCTTGAGGACAAGCCGGTCGACGATGCGCTACTGGAGGCGCGCTACCCCAATGCGCTGCCGTTCGAGCGCTACACCAGCCAGATCAACTACGCCCTCGGCCGCAAGAATTACACGCTCGGCGATGCCATACGCGCGGCAGACCCTGATTACCCGTACTTCAAGGAGCCCGGTGTGCATTCCTTGCTGTCGGACATCGCGCTGATTCAGGACACCGGGCTTGGTCCGGTGCAGCAGGGGTTGCTGCTCGAAGCACCGTATTTTCCTCAAGACGGTGCTACGGCACATCCGCTGAGTTCAAGCCGAGGCCGCATCGATCCGCGCACCCGACTGTTGAGCGATGAAACCGACCCGGGTACTCCCACAACGTTTTATCTGGACAACTTTGGTGTGGGCGGATTTGTCGATTTGCAGGACACCCAGACGTTTTGCCTTCGCACCGGGCTTACCACCGAGGAGCTTGAAGCATTATTGTCCGTCGGTGCGTTCGCAACGACCCGTTCATCCAACATCACTGAGGGCGCGGGGCAGGCGGTGGACGGCAGCCTGTCCGGTTCGGTCTACATCAACGCTGGCGCATTGCCGGCGATGGGCATTGAAACGCTGCCAGCGCAGGACGGCGGTCCAGGGCCAAGTCATCGCCTCACCGGCAGCTCGCCTGATCGATTTGATCGCATGAACCGGATGATCCGCTTATCGCGCTGGCTTGAGCTGCCCTTTCATGAAGTGGACCTGCTGCTGGTGGCCTCGTTGCAAGCCGAGCAACAGGCATCCACTGTCACGCGCAGAGTAAAGGCAGGGGACTCGAACCCCTACCACATCACCCAGAACACACTGCGCTCGCTGGGGTTGTTTCAGATCGTGCGTAAACGCTTTGGCGCCACCGCCGAAGACTTTGCCGCGTTGCTCTACGGGCTGGGCGTGTATGGACGGGGGAAGACGGCGTCGCAATTCGATCGGGTGTTCAACGGCCAGGCGTTGTTTGAGGTGCCGCTGATTCTTGACGACCAGCCGTTTTCGATCATCCCCGAGAACGAGGCTGAGCGGCAGAAGATCAATCACTTGTGCGCGGCACTGGGGATGACCTACGAGGTGTTTCGCTATGTCGCCAGAGTCGTGCAACAGACCTACGCCGGGGAGTCACTACGCTGGTCCCGAGAAGTGGTTTCAGCGTTTTATCGCCTGGTAAAACTGCCGCGTTATCTCGGGTTGAATACCGTCGAAGTCCTGGCGCTGCTTGAATTGCTGGATGATGGCGGCAGTCATCTGGTTTCCAAGCTGGCGGGCGTCACGCAGATCGCCACGCACTACGGCTCGGACAACACTGACACGTTGAGCGTGTTGCACGCGCTGGTGGATTTCAGCGTCTGGCTCAAGGACAACAAATGGACTGTCGCCCAGTTGTGCAAGCTGGTTATGCCACCCGTGACGCAGCCCATTGCCACGGATGCCGAACACGCTTTGCTGCAGCAAATGCATTCGCGGCTGACGGCGGCGCTGATTACTGACAGTAGTTTTGCTCAAGTGGGGGCGCCTGATGTGTCGGTCACGATGCAGCGCGATGAACAAGGTAAAGAGGTTTATACCGGTGAATCGATTGACTGGTTCGAGGCGCTGCGCGACTTCATCGACAACGGAAATACTGCGCCGGGTGCAAAGGGCCTGGTCAAACACCTCGACGGCGAGACCGAAGAGACCTTCGAGAGCGCGCTGAGCAGTCAAATTAAAAGCGCGTGTGACAACTACGGCCTGGCCGTTGAAGAGCTACACCCCAAACTGACCAACATGATCATGCGCGCTCGCGGTGCGCAGGAAGCATTGCTCATGGAGGGGCTCGGCAGCTATCTGAATACCTCTGCCGATCTGGC
Source organism: Xanthomonas sp. WHRI 1810A (assembly GCF_040202885.1). Taxonomy (NCBI): domain Bacteria; kingdom Pseudomonadati; phylum Pseudomonadota; class Gammaproteobacteria; order Lysobacterales; family Lysobacteraceae; genus Xanthomonas; species Xanthomonas sp. WHRI 1810A. The sequence continues at coordinate 133,379 of NZ_JBEGED010000014.1, read as the reverse complement.
GAAGGCCTTGGTGATCTGGACCAAAGGCGACCGCTACACACTGCTGCTCGAAGTGGTCAGGGTATACGGCACTGCCCTGTTCGCGAACGTACCCATTGGCGATGAAGTGCTGTTGGTACTTGAGGCATTGGTGAAGCGCGCAGCGGTGAGTTCCCATCTCGGCTTGAGCTCCGCATTGGTCATCCAGCTAGCGGAGCACCCTGACTGGTTTGGTTTGGTCAGTACCGAATTGTCCCTTCAGATGGTCTATTTCCTCACTCAATACGCCATGACCTTGCGCTTGAGCGAACAGAACGAAGACACCGTGCTCGACTACTTTCGTCTGATCAACACTGTGTGGGCCGGCTCAACCGATGGCGACAAACGCCTGATCCGTGACAGTGCGGCCAACCGGCTCGCCGGCTTCTTGCGTTGGGGTGTGCGGGAGGTGTTAGCGTCGGCTGTTCACATAGAACCTGAAGCCGGCGTCATTTTTACCCTGCGCGAGTTCGATACAGCGGTTCGTATTGCGTTGCTCAGCCGTGACACCCACCTGGACGCCAAAGCGTTATTGGCGCTGCACCTGCTGACCCCCACCAGTGCGACCGAGCTTTACCGCCAGGCCGCAGAACTGGCGTTGAGTTGCCTGACCGAATCGCCGCAGGGCAGCTCCGCGGAAGAAGTGGGACAGAGTCTTTCCAGTGTGATTACTGTGACGCCGGATTATCTGGTTGCCAATCGGCCGGGTGACAGTGCGACGTACACCATTACGTTGCGTGACTTTATGGATGAGCCGTTTGAAGCCATCACCGTTCATTGGCGCACAGATTTGGGTGAACTGGATCAGGTCCAGACCACAACGGATGAAAAAGGGATAAGTTCGACGACGATTTCCAGCGGCAGCATCATGGGTGTCGCAAACGTGGTTGCGAGTTATGGATTGGGAGAAATTTTAAAGGCTCCGGTGCTGGTGATTGATTGTGAAGAGGAATCACTGCATTTCGTGAACCCGGCTCGAGAACCTTCTGTAGCGTCCGCGAATAACATCGGGACTATAACATTTGATATCGAGCTCCTGGATGATCTTGGAAATGCGGGGGTTGACAGGGAGATAATATGGGGGACGACCCATGGAGAGTTCAAGCGCTATCAGACGTTCACTAATTCGCTTGGTGTTGGTACTGCAATGCTTCAGAGCAGAAAAAAAGGAATCGCCACCGTACGCGCGGAGTATGGAAATGGAAGCTATAACGAATTTCAATCAGTGGAATTTGTGAGTATTCCCTATTTTCAGTTCGTGAGGTTTTCATCCTTTGTTGTGGTAGATGTAGAAGCGGAAGTTGTTTGTCGGCTTGTAGAAATAGATGGCTCTCCAGTTGCGACTGATACGCAAGTATTCTGGAGCAGCAGTGATGCTTCGGCTTCTCTGACTGAAGTCAGCAATACCGATCTCGAAGGTTATGCCAAGGCGACATTCAAAGTAAGTGCAGTGGGGACTGTAACAGTAACTGTTGCCTCGCCTTCGGCCGTTGAAGAAAAGTCTACTGCTCAGGTTGAGATATTTGAGAGGGCTACGATCAGCCAGTCTTATTTATCAGCTGAGTATTATATTTTAGGGAGTTCTGATCCCGTTGTTTTCAGCGTTGTGATCGCTGGAGGTGGGCAGGATCTATCTGCTGTGCCAGTGGTGTGGAAGTCGGGTGATGTAGAAGTAGAAACAAAAACAGATAGGCAAGGATTAGCGAATTTCAGTTCAGTATTTTCGGAAGGGGAACACGTTGTAGTTGCAGCTATTCCAGGGGGTGAAACTGTTGAGTTCCAAGTCACAGGCGTCCCATTTTTTAATTTTGTAACTGAGCTTTCAGGTAAATATGTTGAAGCTGATGGCATAGAATGCCCAGGACTACTATCCTACTGCTCAAGTTATTCATTAAATGTAAAGCTTATTGATGGAAGTGGGAAGGCTATTGCAGGGGTTCCATTCGCTTTGAAGTCTGGAGCGGATGATCCCACGTTGATAGGGTGCGATATTGAAGATCTTGGAGTTCGGGTGCTCTCAAGTGTTGACGGGCACGACTTTAGCATCATTACAGATCCATGGAGCAAGGGGTTATACGATCTTGTTCTTAAATTAGGTACGGGGCCGGTTGAGTTAGGAATAAACTATAAGCTCGGAGAAATTCACAGACTGTTTGTTCGACAGTCTGTTTCGGAAGATAATCTTAGCGTTTACCATGTGGGTGAGTATCTCTTGGGCAATTCGGTGCAGCATCATACTGCCAAGGCACCACCTTGGTTCGCTGAGCGAGATGTTGAGTTTGTAGTGCCGTCCAAAGAGTTGCGAAAAACGGTACTGGTTTATTGGCAATCATGTCCCCGGTGGGATTTTTATATCGATATAGATGGTTCGCCGGAGGTGGGTGACGATTATGACGTTACCAGGTTTTTTTCTAATGATGGTTATCTCTATTGGTCGAAAGTGCCAGGCGAGAAGATTAATTAAAGGTCTAAGACATTGTAAGCCCTGATGCTTTTTGCTACTTGGATCACTGGGAGGTGGAATGTGTTCCGCTCCGACATGTATCAGCAACACCGCGACGCCCTGGTCGCCTACTACCTCGGCCAACTTGTCCCAAGTCCGGAATACCCTGCGCCCGAAAACATCGTCACCCCAGAAGACCTCTACGAATACCTGCTGATCGACAATCAAGTCAGCGCCGAAGTAGACACCAGTCGGGTTGCGCAGGGTATTGCCAGCATTCAACAGCATGTGCATGCCATCTATAACGGCATGGAGCCGGGGTTCGAGGAGATTCCGGATCTTGCCGAGCACACTCGCAGGCGGCAATTGTGGCGTGAGGGCATGAGTGAATACAGCACCTGGGCGGGTTACCAGATGCTGGCCGACTATCCTGAGAACTATCTCGACCCCTCCTTGCGGCTGGGCAAGACCGAGGCGTTCAAGGCGCTGGAAGGGGATCTGTCTCAAGCGCGGTTGACAACAGATACCGTGCAAAAGGCGTTGGGCAACTACCTGACGCTGTTCGAAGAAGTCAGCAATCTCAACACGGTGGCCTGTTACATCGACGGCGTGGATTTCTGTCGGTCCGACTATTACTTTATCGGCCGCCAGACAGTGGAGCCGTTTGCTTTTTACTGGCGCAAGGCGGCCATTGATCTGGATGGGAGCAGCCCGGTGGTGCCACCGTCCGCGTGGACTGAGTGGAAAAAGATCGAAACGCAAACGTCCGGAAAGATAACCCACATTCGTCCGGTGATTGTGGAAGGGCGCTTGCATGTGGTGTGGCTGGAACAACTACGAGAAGAACTGGACGCAAATGAACAGCCCAAGGAAGACAGTTTTATCTATCGACTGAATGTCAGTTACTTGCAGTCTAATGGACAATGGAGTGCAGCGATCAATTTGATAGAGCACCCGATGCCATCTGTTGAGACGATCGAAGCGGATGACTACGGACTGTGCGCATTCGCTGATTACAGTAGTTCAGTTTATGGCCCCAGGCTGGTGATCGCATTCGTGAAGAGAACAGTTGCTTTAGTCCAGGGGTATGCTTTCGTATTGGTCAAAGATAGGTATTGGAATTCTGTATACAGATTTCCGCAGGTATTAGCAGCAGTTGTACGCCAGCTGGGTATAAGCAGCGCCCGCGCACAGATGGTTATGGAGGTGGCCGATACGGACGGCCAAATATGGGCCCTTGAAAGCGTAGAGTGGGCGCCGACAGGCGATAACTATTCCGGGCCGCTGAGCCCATACCTTGAAGTAGAAGTCAAAGTCCGTCAGATTGACGAAACATGGGGCATTGAAGCTGTTGGGATATGCGACAAACCCTGGTATGGAACTAATGCGCTCCAACCTGCCACGCTCAGCTTTGCGGTATGGAATTACTCTGGAGAAATGTCTAGCTCGCTGACTTTGAACGGTCGCGCAAGGACAAAAATCAAACGTAATTCTTGGCCAGGTCAGGAAAATACGATGACCGTCCATTTCGGCATGAAAAGCACCACCTCCGGCTTGGGCTACAAAGAATTCACCATCACCCGCAAAGAACGTTCCGATGCGATGCCCACTGTCGTCACCACTGCCGATGGCAGCCAGTTCATCGATCTGGAATGCCTGTTGGTGCCGTCTCTGCGTTACGTGCGACTCAACACCGCCTTCGCCGGTGAGCTGGTGCGCAGGGCCGAGGTCTCTGTGGAGGCAGCGCTGGGCTGGGAGGCACAGCACATGCTCGAAGGCGCTGCACCGAACAATCAGCCCCAGCCCGTCGATTTCGACGGCGCTAATGGGCGGTACTTCTGGGAGCTGTTCTTTCACCTTCCACACCTGGTCGCGTCGCGTTTACACCAGTCCTTCGACTACGCGGGCGCTGAGCAATGGCTGCATTATCTGTTCAATCCACAGGCGCGGGTGGCGCCGTTGCATCCCGCTCCTGCGCTTGTGGACTGGCTGCCCTACTGGACCAGCCGACCTTTGGCCTTCGCCGATGACCCGTCGCGCGACACCGCCGCGCCACGGGACCCGGACACCATCGCGTATGGCGCGCCTTCACACTATCGCAAAGCCATTTTCATGCTCTATGTGGACAATCTCATTGCCTGGGGCGACTCGCTTTACAGGCAGGTGACGCGGGACACCTTGAACGAAGCCCAGTTGCATTACGTCCGTGCACTGTCGCTGCTGGGGCCTTTGTCAAAGGGGCGCAGCATCAGCCAATGGGCGCCCCAAACCCTGGCTGAAGCCGCCCGTCATGAGGATGACGCGTTGGCAGCTTTCGAGGTATCAACCGCCGCATCCCTCGAACACGCGACTTGCGCGTCTCTAGGTGCCGAATCCTGGATTCGGCTGATCGACGCCCCCTGGTTTCGCCTGCCGGTCAATACCCGCCTGCTGGACCTGTGGGACCAGATGGACGCGCGTCTCTACAACCTGCGCAACAACCTGACGCTGGATGGCCGGCCAATGAAGTTGGCGTTGTATGAGGCCCCGGCCAACCCGCGGGACCTGCTGCGTGCTCAACTGGCAGGCAGCAGCGCCGCCGTCCGGCGTCTGGGTGCACTGGCGATCATTGCGCCTTACCGCTTTTCAGCAATGCTGATGCGTGCGCGGTCGGCGGTAGACACGCTTATGGCGTTTGGCAATCAATTGCAGGCGCATATGGAAAACCGCGACCGCGCCGAACAGCAGAGCCTGCAACAGGCTCATCTGCTGGAGCTGACACAGTTCGTGGAAACCTTCGACACTCAGGCTATTGAGCAGGCCGAACTTAATCTGGCAGCGTTGAAGTCACGTCGTGAGCAACTGAAGGCCAAAGTCGCGTCCTACGACCAGTGGCTGGAACAGGATGTCAGCGATGCTGAATTGGCGGCCGAACAGATGCTTGCCGGAGCCAGTGCCTCACGGATGGTAGCGGCCGGGTTGCGCTCAGCCGGCAGTGCGTTGAGCGCGCTTCCCAACACCATCACCTTGATATGCGCCCCGGTGCCTATCCCCGTACCGGGTGGATGGACGTGGGGAGGGCCGCCTTGGGCGGCGGCTTCACTGCTGGAGGGTTCGGCCATCTTTTTTTCGGACAGTGCCGAAGCGCAGTTGCGTGCCGATGCCCGTGAGCGGCGGCGCACCGAGTGGGCGTTCCTCAAGGACGAGGCGCAAAAGCAGGTCGAGGCGCTCGCCCTGCAGGATGAGCTGCAGCAGATGTTGATTCGTTCAGCACAACTGAAACGCGATCGCTCGCGCAAGTACAGTGAAGCGGCGCAGGCGCTTTATGCATTTATCCAGAACCGCGCCACCAATGCCGCCCTGTATCAGTGGTTGGGCGGGCAGATGGCCACGCTTTATTTTCAGGCCTACGACGCCGTGTTTTCGCTGTGCCTGGCCACCGAAGCATGCTGGCAATACGAAATCGGAGATGGCGACACGCGCTTCATACCGGTCAATGCATGGCAGGACAACCGCCACGGGCTTACGGCCGGAGAAAGCCTGGGGCTGGGGCTGATGCAGATGGAGTCGGCCTTCCTTGTGCGCAATGAACGGTCCCTTGACCTGGCAAAAACCGTATCGCTGCGACGCTTGCTGGCCGACTACCAAACCGACGAAAACGAGGCAGGCTGGCCTTCCGTGATCGCTCAGTTGCGTACGTCCGGCACCCTTGATTTTGCCTTGAAGCCATCGCTGTTCGACCGGGATTATCCGGGCCACTACTTGCGTCAGCTGGAACAGGTAACGCTGTCGCTGCCCGGTGTGCTGGGGCCGTTCGAGAACGCCCGGGCGGTGCTCGGACAGCTCACAAACAGCTACTTGTTGAAGGCTGATCTGGGTGGTTGCAAACACATGTATCAGCAGGCCAATGAGTTGCCGGGCGAGCACGATGACGTCAATCCCAGGTTTGTCATCGCCAATCCCAGATCAGGGCAGCAGATCGCGATCTCCGGTGATACCGAAGACAGCGGTCTGCATACGCCCCTGGCGGGCGATGAGCGTTACCTGCCCTTTGAGGGCACCGGCGCGGTATCGAGCTGGACGCTGACGTTTGCGCGACATGAAAGTGTGACCCAGCAACGGATGTTCGATGACTTGCAGGACATCATCATCCACTTGCGCTATCGCGCTATGGACGGTGGAAAAGTGTTTGCCCAACAGGTCAAGGCGCTGCTGCCACCCGCTGAACAGCGTCGATTAGCGGCGACGCTGGCCGCCAGCCTTTAACAGGATCGTGCCGCTGCGGCGGCGCTGCTTATGCACATCAACGGATGATGAGGTCAAGGCCATGAGCCAGGCAATTATTGGGGTTCTGGAAGAACAACGACGGGATGCTTTGGTCGCCTACTACCTGGGCCAGCTCGCTCCCCAGGGAAACGCGGCGTTGAGTCCGGCGCTGACCAAAGACGATCTATACGAGTATCTGCTGATCGACAATCAGGTGACCGGGCAGGTGGACACCAGTCGAGTGGCGCAGAGCATTGCCAGCGTCCAGCAACATATTCATGCCATCTACAATGGCATGGAGCCAGGCTACGCCAATGCATCCCGCGAATCGCTGACGCTCTGGCGCGAGGGCATGTCGCAGTACAGCGTGTGGGCGGGCTACCAGATGCTTGCGGATTACCCTGAAAACTATCTTGACCCGACGCTGCGACTCGACAAGACGACCCTGTTCGAGACCTTTGAATCAGAAATCGCCCAGGCCCGGTTGTCTCGGGATTCGGTTCAAAGCGCGTTGGGCAACTACCTGCAGGCATTCGAGCTGATCAGCAATCTGCAGATCACCGGTTGTTATGTGGACAGTACGAAGTTTGTGGACGCCGATTACTATTTTATAGGGCGGCAAAGCATTGAGCCGTTTGGGTTTTATTGGCGCAAGGCGTATTTATATCCGGGAGACGATGCAACAAAACCGATTATGGCGAGCTGGACACAGTGGTTGCCGATTGACTCGGTCTCGGGTGCACATATAAAACATTGTCGGCCGGTTGTCATGGATGGGCGTTTATATGCGGTCTGGGCTGAATGCGGGAAAGCTGTGTATGACGATGCCGGGGCTACCACCGGTGAGTTCAAATATCATCTGAAGCTGGCATATCGAAGGCTTGATAATGGCTGGAGTGTGCCGATTGTGCTTCACACCGGTCAGGCTGCGGACGAGCTGGTGGCGAACGAAGTCGATGGCAACGGTGTGGTGAAGAAAGGCTATCGGCTCGCCGCCGCCACTGATCATGACGCGAACGGCAAGTCGCGCCTCGCGGTAGGCCTTCAATCCTATGGATACGACGAGAATTTCAATGACGTCGTGGCCCGTGACAGTCTGCTCAATCATGTCGATTCGGCCGGGGTCATAGCCAATGGCTTGGCCATTATGCAGGGGACTGACACTCGGCGTATTCAGTTCCGCCTGGATGAAGTCCAAGCACAGGCCGACCTCAATTGGCGAATCTCATCAGTGGAGTGGGATCGCTCTGCTACGGTCACCACGATTGGCACGGTGAATCCGGTAAATGACAGTCTCAGGCTTCAGGCTCAGTGGCAGAACGGCCAACTGGTCCTGCAAGGGTTTTGCGATAAAGCGGTTAATGTGATGAAACATCAGAACTTCAAGTTCAGAACCTCCATTGACTACAACAATACCTTTGGGTATTCGATTGTGGTGTGGGCCAAGGACGGCGTGATGAAGTTTGATGTAGTGATGTTCAAATCTGTCAGTTGGCCGACTCCAACGTTCAGCTTACAGCTGCTGCACCGCGACAGTACCTTGGGAATGATACTGTACAGCGACTTGACCCCCACCGTACAAGCTGGCGGTTATCAATACTACTCAGCCGTCAAGACATTGGATGTAAATCCCGATGAGCTAAGCTTTGATACGGGAAGTGGCGGGTTGCAAGTTTATAATGTCGATACGACCTATTATTTGACGTGTGATGACTACACCCCTGAGTTCACCCCTGCGCTGGTGAATTGTGGGGTTGGCAAATATGAAGCGGGAACAGTTGACTGGATCCCCGGGCAGAATGCTCTATTGAATGGTGCTCTCAGAACTCCTGTCTATCGCGTCGCTTGGCCAGCGACTGAACCCCAGACTCGAACCTACATTTGGGGCCAGTGGTCGGGGAGCGGAAATCAGTACGGCTGGAATGGGTTCACCGTCACTCGTGAACCCCTATCCGCCCCCGCGCCCTTGGTGAATACCACCACAACAGGCGCGCAGTACCTGGATCTGGGCCCCATCGGCATCGAAGACAGTGCCGCCTCCATTCGCCTCAATACCCTTTTCGCCAAGGAACTGTCGCGCAAAGCCAGCCTGTCTCTGGAGAGCGCGCTGTCCTGGGAAACCCAGCACACCGTAGAACCTGAATTACCCGGCCAGACCGCGCCGGTTTACCTGGACTTCGACGGCGCCAATGGCCTTTATTTCTGGGAGATTTTCTTTCACGTCTCGCACCTGGTCGCCTGGCGCTTACAGCAGGAGTTCGACTACTCAGAAGCGCAGGCCTGGCTTGAGCGCCTGTTCAATCCGCAAATGCGCGTTGCTCCGCTTTACCCGCCGCCTTCAACAACCGATTGGCTGCCGTACTGGAGTTGCCGTCCGTTGGGCCTGCCTGATCGCTTCAACATCGAGCTGGAAGGTTTGAGCAATCCTGACGCCATCGCGCGAGGGGCGCCATCGCACTACCGCAAAGCCATATTCATGCTCTACGTGAACAACCTCATGACCTGGGGCGACATGTTGTATCGCCAGGTTACCCGCGACACCCTCAACGAGGCCAAGCTGCTGTACGTTCGGGCAGGCTCCCTGTTAGGCCCGTTGTCGAAGGGCCGCAGTATCAGCCGCTGGACGCCGGCGACCCTGTCTGCTGTGCTGGAACCGGAGAAGCGTTCCTTTGCCTTGCTCGAGTCGTCCATGCTCGACGAGCTGCGCGACTTGATTCCGTTGCGCGACGACGGCGCACCCTGGCTGCGTCTGCTTGATCTCGCGGCCTTCCGACTGCCGGTCAACAGCCAGTTGCTGGACCTGTGGAGCCAGCTGGAGCAACGGCTGTTCAACCTGCGCCACAACCTGACGCTGGACGGCAAGCCGATGCAACTGGCGCTGTACGAAGCCCCGGCCAATCCACTGGACCTGCTGCGTGCGCAGTTGAGCGGCTCGAGCCTGAGCCAGCGGCGCCTGGGCTCGCTGGCAATCATCCCGCCGTATCGTTTTCGCGCCATGCTGCCACGCACCCAATATGCGGTGGAAATGTTGATCCGTTTTGCCCAGCTAGTGCTCAACCACATGGAATCCCGGGACCGCGCCGAGCAGGATGAGCTGCAGCAAGGGCAGATCGTCGATGATCTGGCGACCTTTGCCGAGCGCCTGCAACAAAATGCCATCGATGAAGCCGGCAAAAGCCGCGACGCGTTGCAAGCAAGTCGTCGCGGTGTCGCCGCGCGCAAAGAGTATTACGACGAGTTAGTGCGCAAGGATGTCAGCGCCCTGGAAAAATCCGCCCATGGCAAGCGTATGGCTGCGATGGGCTCTACCGTTGCTGCCCGGGCGCTGGGTGCCGCGGGACACTTCGCCAACCTGGCACCTAACCTGTTCGGTGGTGCCACCGGTGGCATGCACTGGGGCGGCGCTGCTTTCGGCCCGGCGGAATTAGCCGAGAGTGCCGCTGCAGTATTGTCGGAGCTGGCCCAGGTACAACTGACCACTGACATGCAAAATCGCCGTCGTGACGAGTGGCAGTTCATGGCCAAACAGGCCGAGTTCGAGCTGGAGATACTCGATCAGCAGATCCAGGCGCAGGAAGTGAACATGCAGTCGGCCACAACCAGCCTGGAACAGGCCACCAAAGCGCGGGAACAGGCGCAAGCGATGTACGCCTTCATCAAAGGGCGGGCCTGCGGTGCTGGGCTGTATCAATGGTTGCTGAGCCAGATGTCGACGCTGTATTTCCAGGCCTACGACGCCGTGCTCTCGATGTGCTTGAGCACCGAAGCCTGTTGGCAGTATGAAATTGGCGACCGCGATACGCGGTTTATCTCGACCACCGCCTGGGCCGATAACCGCTTCGGGTTGACAGCGGGCGAGTCCCTTAAGTTGGGCTTGCTGCAGATGGAGTCGGCGTATCTGAGTCGTCATGAGCGGCGCCTTGAACTGACAAAAACCGTGTCGCTCAAAGCGCTATTGCAGGATTACGAGCCAGGCGCTGCTTACTCGTCGCAGACAGCTGCCACGGGTTGGGACGCGGTGGTCGAGACACTGCGGACCCAGGGTGAAATCAATTTTCAGCTCAAGTCCTCAACATTCGACAAGGATTACCCCGGCCATTACTTGCGCCAACTGGTGCGGGTGTCGGTGTCATTGCCGGTCGTGCTCCAACCCTATCAAGACATTCATGCAACGCTGAGTCAGCAGTCCAGCAGTTACCTGTTGAAGCCGCAGATCGGCAATGTGAAATACCTGTATCAACAGGCTGGGGAGCTGGCAGAAGGCGACGAAGATATTCGTCAGGACCAGATCGTCTTCAACCCGCGATCCAATCAGCAGATCGGTCTTTCCAGCGGTGTTGATGACCACGGCATGGCTACGCTGGACTTTGGCGATGAGCGTTATTTCCCGTTTGAAGGAACCGGTGCCATCTCCAACTGGACGTTGAGTTTCCCCAACCAGGAATCCGAGAGTCAGCAGGCTATGCTTGCAACGCTGACCGACGTCATCTTGCATGTGCGCTACATGGCGCTCGACGGCGGAAAAGCGTTCAGCGCAGAGGTCGAGGCGTTGGTGGCGTCGGTCGAAGAAGGGGAGGCCAAGCGGCGCTTACCGCCGGGTACACGCCACGACCGGATCACTCACTAGCCGATTTCGCTGATATATGCCCCTACATCCTTGAGGATGATTCGCAACGTTGCATCCAGATCGGCCAGCTCACTGGCCGGCGTGCTGTGCAGGATTTCGTAGGACGTATCACCGCCCAGATGGATGGCGTCCCCAGCGTCAATCTCCAACAGCAGGCGGGTGGCGCTGAAGGTCACCATGATCTGCTCATCAACGTGAATGGTGTCGTCGCGGAAGGTAATGTCGACTTCGTCCTCGTCCGGAAAGCGCGCCAGCATGAACAGGTCGCCGTTTGACCCATGGCAACAGGCCAGCGCCATGTCATCTTCTTCCTCGTCACAGGGGTTGTAGATGAAGCTGTCGGTGGTCATGCGCATGGGGCTGTTCCTTGAGGGCGTCGGGGGCTGAGCGGGATTTTGCCAGTGTTCGCGCAAATTTGCCTCTGCCTTGATCCTCTGTAGGAGCGCGCTTGCCCGCGAAACGATTTTGCCTGTCGCCGACGATGTATCTGACCCACCGTCATCGCGGGCAAGCGCGCTCCTACAATCCTACGTGGTGTCAGACCTGACGCGGTTCTATAGGAGCCAACTTGTTGGCGAAGGGGATTGCGTCGGTGTGTCAGGCAGAACGCTTCGCGAGCAAGCTCACTCCTACAGGGTCCGGGTTGTCATCTCGACCCAGGTGGCGCCTTCGCCGCTTTCGCAACATCCCGTAGCAACCCGATGTCCGAATATGTCGCAGCACCGCAAGCAGGCGCGCGGCTGGTCTCGTTAAGCTGCGCAGCAGATGAAACGCTGTACAGCCGAGCCTGCCTGGGCGACGGTGTACGCGGTTCATTCGGGTCGGCCAGATGTGACGGCGCACACACGACAAGCGTTAGTACTTAAGCAAAGCGATACGCTTTGCTCGTTGTCACGTTTTCCTGACTATCCTCGTGCAGCGGTAAACGCGACACTCGACCCGGCACCACGCATCTCTCCTAAGACCGTATATAAAAGCCCAAGCGGAGTACCAAAGATGGCGTTCTTCACCGCAGCCAGCAAGTCCGACTTCCAGCACCAACTGCAAGCGGCACTGGCCCAGCACATCAGTGAACAGGCACTGCCACAAGTGGCGCTGTTCGCTGAGCAGTTCTTCGGCATCATTTCCCTGGACGAGCTGACCCAGCGTCGGCTCTCCGATCTGGCAGGCTGTACCCTTTCTGCCTGGCGTTTGCTTGAGCGCTTTGAACATTCCAGCCCGCAAGTGCGGGTCTACAACCCCGATTACGAGCGCCACGGCTGGCAATCCACGCACACCGCCGTGGAAGTCCTGCACCACGATCTGCCGTTTCTGGTGGACTCGGTGCGCACCGAGCTCAACCGCCGCGGCTACAGCATCCACACCTTGCAAACCACCGTACTGAGTGTGCGACGCGACGCCCGTGGCCAACTGGTCGAACTGCTGCCCAAAGGCACCAGCGGCGAAGATGTGCTGCAAGAATCCCTGATGTACCTGGAAATCGACCGCTGCGCCAGCGCCACCGACATGAGCATGCTGGCCCGCGAACTGGAGCAGGTGCTGGGCGAAGTCCGGGTCGCGGTGGAAGATTTCGAGCCGATGAAAGCCAAGCTTAATCAGCTGCTGGCGGGCATCGATACCACCGAATACAGCGTCGATCCAGACGAAAAATCCGAGATCAAGGCGTTCCTGGAGTGGCTTGAAAACAACCACTTCACCTTTTTGGGCTACGAAGAATTCCAGGTCAATGGCGACAGCGACGGCGGCCAACTGACTTACGATCCCGCCTCGTTCCTGGGCCTGACCAAACTGTTGCGCGCCGGGCTCACCGCCGAAGACCTGCAGATCGAAGGCTACGCGGTCAATTACCTGAACGAGCCGACGCTGCTGTCCTTCGCCAAAGCCGCGCACCCGAGCCGCGTGCACCGGCCGGCGTACCCCGATTACGTGTCCATCCGCCAGATCGACGCCAGCGGCAAGGTCATCAAGGAATGCCGCTTCATGGGCCTGTACACCTCGTCGGTGTACGGCGAGAGCGTCCGGGAAATCCCGTACATCCGCCGCAAAGTGGCAGAGATCGAGCGTCGATCCGGTTTCCATCCCAAGGCGCACCTGGGCAAGGAACTGGCCCAGGTGGTCGAAGTGCTGCCCCGGGACGACCTGTTCCAGACGCCTGTGGACGAGCTGTTCAACACCGTGATGTCCATCGTGCAGATCCAGGAGCGCAACAAGATCCGCGTGTTCCTGCGCAAAGACCCGTATGGCCGTTTCTGCTACTGCCTGGCCTACGTGCCGCGCGACGTGTATTCCACCGAAGTGCGCCAGAAGATCCAGCAAGTGCTGATGGAGCGCCTGAAGGCCAGCGACTGCGAGTTCTGGACCTTCTTCTCTGAATCGGTGCTGGCCCGTGTGCAGTTGATTCTGCGTGTGGACCCGAAAGTCGCCCTGGACATCGACCCGCAGCAACTGGAAAACGAAGTGGTCCAGGCCTGCCGTTCGTGGAAGGACGATTATTCAAGCCTGGTCATCGAAAGCTTCGGTGAAGCCCACGGCACCAGCGTGCTGGCCGATTACCCGAAAGGCTTCCCGGCCGGTTACCGCGAGCGCTTCGCCGCGCACTCGGCGGTGGTCGACATGCAGCACCTGCTTGCCCTGAGCGAAGCCAAACCGCTGGTCATGAGCTTTTATCAGCCGCTGTCCGGGGACAAGGCGCAGCTGCACTGCAAGCTGTACCACGCCGACACCCCGCTGGCGCTGTCCGACGTGCTGCCGATCCTGGAAAACCTCGGCCTGCGGGTGCTGGGTGAGTTCCCGTACCGCTTGCGCCACAAGAGCGGTCGCGAGTTCTGGATTCACGATTTCGCCTTCACCGCCGGCGAAGGCTTTAACCTGGACATCCAGCAGCTCAACGACACGCTGCAGGATGCGTTCGTCCACATCGTGCGCGGCGATGCGGAAAACGATGCCTTCAACCGACTGGTCCTGACCGCCGGTCTGCCGTGGCGTGACGTGGCGCTGCTGCGCGCCTACGCACGTTACCTCAAACAGATCCGCCTGGGCTTCGATCTGGGCTACATCGCCAGCACCCTGAACAACCACACCGACATCGCCCGCGAGCTGACGCGCCTGTTCAAGACCCGCTTCTACCTGGCGCGCAAGTTGACCGGCGACGACCTGGACGACAAGCAGCAGCGTCTGGAACAAGCGATCCTGACCGCCCTCGACGACGTTCAGGTGCTCAACGAAGACCGGATCCTGCGTCGCTATCTGGACCTGATCAAGGCCACCCAGCGCACCAACTTCTATCAGGCCGACGCCAACGGGCAGAACAAGAGCTACTTCAGCTTCAAGTTCAACCCGCGCCTGATCCCCGAGCTGCCAAAACCGGTGCCGAAGTTCGAAATCTTCGTGTATTCGCCCCGCGTCGAAGGCGTGCACCTGCGCTTCGGCAATGTGGCCCGTGGCGGTTTGCGCTGGTCCGACCGTGAAGAAGACTACCGCACCGAAGTGCTGGGCCTGGTCAAAGCCCAACACGTGAAGAACTCGGTCATCGTGCCGGTGGGCGCCAAGGGTGGCTTTCTGCCCCGTCGTCTGCCGCTGGGCGGCAGTCGCGATGACATTCAGGCCGAAGGCATCGCCTGCTACCGCATCTTCATTTCCGGCTTGCTGGACATCACCGACAACCTGAAAGAAGGCGAGCTGGTGCCGCCGGTCAACGTGGTGCGACACGACGACGATGACCCGTACCTGGTGGTGGCCGCCGACAAAGGCACCGCGACCTTCTCCGACATCGCCAACGGCATCGCCATCGACTACGGCTTCTGGCTCGGCGATGCGTTCGCCTCGGGCGGCTCGGCCGGTTACGACCACAAGAAGATGGGGATCACCGCCAAGGGCGCGTGGGTCGGCGTGCAGCGTCACTTCCGTGAGCGCGGCATCAACGTGCAGCAGGACACCACCACCGTCATCGGCATCGGCGACATGGCCGGCGACGTGTTCGGCAACGGGCTGCTGATGTCCGACAAACTGCAAATGGTCGCTGCGTTCAACCACCTGCACATCTTCATCGATCCGAACCCGGACCCGGCCAGCAGCTTCGCCGAGCGTCGTCGCCTGTACGACCTGCCGCGTTCGGCCTGGACCGATTACGACACCAGCCTGATGTCCGAAGGCGGCGGGATTTTTCCGCGCAGCCTGAAGAGCATCACCATCACGCCGCAGATGAAAGCGCGGTTCGACATCCAGGCCGACAAGCTGACGCCCACCGAACTGATGCACGCGCTGCTCAAGGCGCCGGTGGACCTGCTGTGGAACGGCGGCATCGGCACCTACGTCAAGGCCACCTCCGAGTCCCATGCGGATGTCGGCGACAAGGCCAACGATGCGTTGCGGGTCAATGGCAATCAGTTGCGCTGCAAAGTGGTGGGCGAGGGCGGTAACCTCGGCATGACCCAGCTGGGCCGTGTGGAGTTCGGCCTGGAAGGCGGCGCCACCAACACCGACTTCATCGACAACGCAGCCGGCGTGGACTGCTCCGACCACGAGGTCAACATCAAGATCCTGCTCAACGAAGTGGTGCAGGCCGGCGACATGACCGAGAAGCAGCGCAACCTGCTGCTCGAAAGCATGACCGACGAAGTCGGCAACCTGGTGCTCGGCAACAACTACAAGCAGACTCAGGCGTTGTCGCTGGCAGCCCGTCGCGCCTACGAGCGTATCGCGGAATACCGGCGCCTGATGACCGATCTGGAATCGCGCGGGAAACTGGACCGTGCCATCGAGTTCCTGCCCGGCGAAGAACAGATCGCCGAGCGCGTGGCCGAGAAGAAAGGCCTGACCCGCGCCGAGCTGTCGGTGCTGATTTCCTACAGCAAGATCGACCTCAACGAGGCGCTGCTGGAATCCCGCGTGCCGGACGACGATTACCTGGCCCGCGACATGGAAACCGCCTTCCCGCCGTCACTGGCCGCGAAGTACTCCGAATCCATGCGCCGTCACCGCCTCAAGCGCGAAATCGTCAGCACCCAGATCGCCAACGATCTGGTCAACCACATGGGCATCACCTTCGTCCAGCGGCTCAAGGCCTCCACCGGCATGAGCGCGGCCAACGTGGCCGGCGCCTACGTGATCGTGCGTGACATCTTCCACCTGCCGCACTGGTTCCGTCAGATCGAGGCGCTGGACTACAAGGTCCCGGCTGAGATTCAGCTGGCGCTGATGGACGAACTGATGCGCCTGGGACGTCGCGCCACGCGCTGGTTCCTGCGCAGCCGTCGCAACGAACTGGACGCCGGACGTGACGTGGCGCACTTCGGTCCGCACATCGCCGCGCTGGGCCTGAAACTCGACGAACTGCTGGAAGGCCCGACGCGGGATGTCTGGCAGGCGCGTTACAAGGAGTACGTCGACGCCGGCGTGCCTGAGTTGCTGGCGCGGATGGTCGCGGGCACCAGTCATTTGTACACGCTGCTGCCGATCATCGAAGCCTCGGACGTCACCGGGCAGAACGCGGCGGACGTGGCCAAGGTGTACTTCGCGGTGGGCAGTTCGCTGGACGTGACCTGGTACTTGCAGCAGATCAGTGCGCTGCCGGTGGAGAACAATTGGCAGGCCCTGGCGCGTGAGGCGTTCCGTGATGATATCGACTGGCAACAGCGGGCGATTACGGTGTCGGTGCTGCAGATGGCCAATGGTCCTGCAGATGTCGAGGAGCGTTTGAATCTGTGGCTGGAGCAGCACCTGCCGATGGTCGAGCGCTGGCGCGCGATGCTGGTGGAGTTGCGGGCGGCGAGCGGCAATGACTACGCGATGTATGCCGTGGCCAACCGTGAACTGCTGGACCTGGCCATGAGCGGGCAGACTGCGGTGGTTTGATTCTTTAGCTGAGCTGTGGTTTTGGAAGAGCCCTGCATCGAGAGATGTGGGGCTTTTTTATTGCGATGAACGCAGGCCTCTGAACGGACGCCGCGTGGATTGCGGGCCGGATGCGGTCCACTGTAGGAGCATTCGGAGGTTACGACGGGCGCGATGCGGTCTATCTGACACGCCTAAGAGGCTGCGATGCGGTGTGTCTGACACCCTGCGCGATTGGGGGCGTGTGAATATCCGTTATCGCGGGTGTTGCTGATTACGGTTCCGCCCTTACGGCGGGTCACTTTTCTTTCGGGAAAAGTAACCAAAACCATTGGCTCCCGGTTTGGCCCTCCTTCGTCGGGTTCCCTCACTCCGGCGACGCTCCGTGGGCACGCCGCCAACGGCCATCCATGGCCTGGGGCGGCTAGCGCGGCATCCATGCCGCGCTGCCCACTCCGCGCCGCCTGCGTTCGGCCTGCACCCAAGTCGCGATGTGTGGTGTCTGGGCTAACGTGGATGAAGATCAAAAGCAGATGCAAAACGCATCCTGCGCTCGCGCTTGATCGTTCCCACGCTCCACGCGGGAATGCAGCCCCGGAGCAATGCCGGAGCGAGGGAACCCCGACGAGGGAGGGGCCGGACACGGGAGCGAGGCGGTTTGGTTACTTTCCCAAGACAAAGTGACCCGCTGTAAGAGCGGAACCGATATCAGCCACACCCTCGATAACGGATATTCACACCGACCAAGATGTGTCAGCACCACCGCATCGGTCGAGCGCGACCCCGGAGCCTTCGGCGGCTCGTTAGCTCCTACAGGCAACGGGTGCACCCAGGAAAACCACAAAAAAACCCCGCCGAAGCGGGGTTTTTGGTGACGCTGGTTTCAGCGGTTAAGCCTGAACCACCGGGATGTTGGCGTTCGCAGCCGCTTCACGGAACTCGGCGATCTGGTCGAACGACAGGTAGCGGTACACATCGGCCGCCATGGTGTCGATTTCCTTGGCGTACACCATGTACTCCTCGACGGTCGGCAGGCGACCCAGGATCGATGCGACGGACGCCAACTCAGCCGAAGCCAGGTAAACGTTCGCGCCGTCGCCCAGACGGTTCGGGAAGTTACGGGTCGAAGTCGAGACCACGGTCGAGTTCGGTTCAACGCGTGCCTGGTTACCCATGCACAGCGAGCAGCCCGGCATTTCCATGCGCGCGCCGGCCTTGCCGTAGATGCCGTAGTAGCCTTCTTCGGTCAGTTGGTGAGCGTCCATCTTGGTCGGCGGCGACAGCCACAGACGGGTTGGCAGCTGACCCTTGACCTGATCGAGCAACTTGCCCGCAGCGCGGAAGTGACCGATGTTGGTCATGCACGAACCGATGAACACTTCGTCGATCTTCTCGCCAGCCACGCTGGACAGCAGACGGGCGTCGTCCGGATCGTTTGGCGCACAGAGCACAGGCTCTTTGATATCCGCCAGGTCGATCTCGATGATCTCCTCGTACTCGGCGTCAGCGTCGGCCACCATCAGTTCCGGATTGGCAACCCAGGCTTCCATCGCCTGAGCACGACGCTCCAGGGTCCGTGGATCGCCGTAGCCCTGTTCGATCATCCAGCGCAGCAGGGTGATGTTCGAGTTCAGGTATTCAGTGATCGACTCTTTGGACAGCTTGATGGTGCAGCCTGCAGCGGAACGCTCGGCCGAGGCGTCGGACAGTTCGAATGCCTGCTCGATGCTCAGGTTATCCAGGCCTTCGATTTCCAGGATGCGGCCGGAGAAGGCGTTTTTCTTGCCTTTCTTCTCGACGGTCAACAGACCTTTCTGGATGGCGAAGTACGGAATCGCGTGAACCAGGTCGCGCAGGGTGATGCCCGGTTGCATCTCGCCCTTGAAGCGGACCAGTATCGACTCCGGCATGTCCAGCGGCATGACGCCGGTAGCAGCGGCAAACGCCACCAGACCGGAACCGGCCGGGAACGAGATGCCCATCGGGAAGCGGGTGTGGGAGTCGCCACCGGTGCCGACGGTGTCCGGCAGCAGCATGCGGTTCAGCCAGCTGTGGATGATGCCGTCGCCCGGACGCAGCGAAACGCCGCCACGGGTCATGATGAAGTCAGGCAGCGTGTGGTGCGTCGTCACGTCGATCGGCTTTGGATAGGCCGCGGTGTGGCAGAACGACTGCATCACCAGATCGGTGGAGAAGCCCAGGCACGCCAGGTCTTTCAATTCATCACGGGTCATGGGACCTGTGGTGTCTTGAGAGCCGACGGTGGTCATTTTCGGTTCGCAGTAGGTGCCGGGACGCACACCTTTGCCTTCCGGCAGACCGCAGGCCTTGCCCACCATCTTCTGCGCCAGGGTGAAGCCTTTACCGGTGTCGACCGGTGCTTCCGGCAGCTTGAACAGATCGGTCGGGCCCAGGCCCAGTTCGGCACGGGCCTTGTCGGTCAGGCCGCGACCGATGATCAGCGGGATACGGCCGCCGGCGCGGACTTCGTCCAACAGCACCGGGGTCTTGAGTTCGAAGGTGGTGATGACTTCTTCGCTGTCGTGCTTGCAGACTTTGCCAGCGTACGGGTAGACGTCAATCACGTCGCCCATGTTGATGTTGCTGACATCGAATTCAATTGGCAGGGCGCCGGCATCTTCCATGGTGTTGTAGAAGATCGGGGCGATCTTGCTGCCGAAGCAGAAGCCGCCTGCGCGCTTGTTCGGCACGTTCGGGACGTCGTCGCCGAAGAACCACAGCACCGAGTTGGTCGCCGATTTACGCGACGAACCGGTACCGACCACGTCACCCACGTAGGCAATCGGGAAGCCCTGGCCGCGCATTTCTTCGATTTGCTTCATCGGGCCGATGGAGCCCTGGACGTCCGGCACGATGCCTTCGCGTGCCATTTTCAGCATCGCCAGTGCATGCAGCGGGATGTCGGGACGGGACCAGGCATCAGGGGCAGGCGACAGGTCGTCGGTGTTGGTTTCGCCGGTGACCTTGAACACGCGCAGGCTGATCTTGTCGGCCAGGGTCGGGCGCTTGCGGAACCATTCGCCATCAGCCCAGGACTGCAGGACGCCCTGAGCGGTGGTGTTGCCATTCTTGGCTTTTTCAGCGACGTCGTGGAAGGCGTCGAACATCAGCAGGGTGTGCTTGAGTTGTTCGGCGGCCACCTGACCCAGCGCGGCGTCGTCCAGCAGGTCGACCATAGTCACGATGTTATAGCCGCCCTGCATGGTGCCGAGCAGCTCTACAGCATGTTTGCGGTCCAGCAGGGGGGAGGTGACTTCGCCCTTGGCCAGAGCGGACAGGAAACCGGCTTTGACGTAGGCCGCTTCGTCGACGCCAGGTGGGACGCGATTGGTGATCAGGTCAAGCAGGAAAGCTTCTTCGCCAGCCGGTGGATTCTTCAGCAGCTCGACCAGGCCTGCGGTTTGTTCGGCGTTGAGCGGCTGGGGCACGATACCCAGAGCTGCACGCTCTTCGATGTGTTTACGGTAGGCTTCAAGCACAGTATTACCCTCATCAGTGGTCCCAAAGGGTGTCCGGGACGCTCATCCAGAAAAAGTCCGCATCGGCGCTCATTAAACTTGTGAGTTTTTGGGCAGGAAGCTGACGATTTCCAACGGAAGCTGTTTTCAAAGTTTTACGCCTGCGGATCGGTCTGGGAGGAGGGGACCCAGGCGAACCTGGGTCATAACCGACTGCGGGGTGGGCTTTCGTAAAAAAGCCCTGACTGTGCTCGTGACGCTTTGAAAACAGCTTCCAACGGACATTGGCGCCTTAAAAGGCCCGCTGATTCTACGGCAAAAAAAAACTAAAGGTAAGTTAGCCCCTACATGTTCAGGGGTGTACCGCGTTAGACAAAGGGCTAACATGCGGGCTCGTTTCGTCCGCTGCCGTGTCTGTGTGCCATGTCCAATCAAACCATCAAAACGCCCTGCATCGGCCTCTGCTCCACGGTTTACGGGGATCTGGTGTGCCGGGGCTGCAAGCGCTTCCACCATGAAGTGATCCACTGGAACGGCTATAACGAGGCCGAAAAGCGAGCGGTGTGGTTGCGTCTTGAGCAACTGCTGGTGCAGGTGATGACCGCCAAGCTTGAGGTGTTCGACGCCGACAAGCTGCGTCAGCAACTGGAGCAGCGCAAGATCCGTTTCGTGCCGCATCAATCCGAATATTGCTGGGCTTATCAACTGATTGCGCGCGGCGCCCGGGTGATCAACCAGCTGGAAGCGTACGGCATGGTGCTGATGCCCGAGTTCCGTGACTGGAGCTTGCCGGAACTGCGCGACGCCATTGATCGGGAATTCTTCCTGCTGTCCGAGGCGCACTATGAGCGCTACATCGCGCCGGGATTCTTGCAGGATGCGATGGGCGCAGCGGATCCGGTGTAGGAGCGCGCTTGCCCGCGATGGCGTCAGTGCATCCGATGCACTGTTGGCGGCAGGAACATACGTATCGCGAATGAATTCGCTCCTACAGGCGCCACAGCCCTCGTATAATCCTGCGCCTTGCCCCTCCAGCCATTCGTGAACCCATGCCGATCTATCCCGAAGTCGATGCTTTCCTGCTTTGCCCCACTCCAGACAGCTGGGTTCAGGCGGCCGTACGCAACCTGGACGTGCTGCTGATCGACCACGCCAACAACGAAAAGAAGGCGGCCGGGGCAGCGTTCCAGTTCATGTTTCAGTACAACGACAAATTCGACCTGCTGAGCAAAATGTCGCGCCTGGCCCGTGAAGAGCTGCGCCACTTCGAGCAGGTGCTCGGCATCATCAAGAAGCGCGGGATCCCGCTGGTGAATATCAGCTCCTCGCGTTACGCCGGGTCGCTGCGCAAGCTGGTGCGCACCCACAACCCCTACCGCCTGACCGATGCGCTGGTGGTCGGCGCCATCGTCGAAGCCCGCTCCTGCGAGCGTTTCGCCGCGCTGGTCCCCCATCTCGACGAAGAACTGGCCCATTTCTACGCCAGCCTGCTCAAGTCCGAAGCCCGGCATTTTCAGGATTACCTGAAGCTGGCGTATGCCTACGGCGACGAAGCCGACGTCAGTGCCAAAATCGTGGAAGTGCAGCTGGCCGAGCGCGAACTGATCGAAAGCCCGGACGTGGATTTGCGCTTTCACAGTGGTGTGCCGATTCAAACCCCAGATACTGCCCTCTCTTTGTAGGAGCTGACGACCAGCGGGAGGCTGCGATGCGGTGTGTCAGGCAAAACGCAATCGCAGCCTCCCGCTGGTCGTCAGCTCCTACAGATACGGTTCTAGCGGATCCAACGCGTCTGTCCGAAAACCCAGTTGTTAAATAATGTTTCATTGAATAGTTAACTGCCTAGGCAGTAATATCTCACCAACTTACTGCCTAGGCAGCTACTTGGTGATCCAATGCCGCATTTCACGCCCGATACCTTCCATTCCAGCCTGCTCGGCATGTTGCTGGGACGGACAGAACTGCTTAAAAACCGCATTCTTGATACCCACCTGGCGCCGTTTGGCGTCACGGCGCCGCAGTTCAAGGTGCTGGTGATGATTGCGAAGTTCTGCGCCGAAACCCCGGCTGACCTGTGCCGCCTGTTGTCCCTGGACAGCGGCTCGATGACCCGCATGCTGGACCGTCTGGAGCAGAAAAATCTGATCGCCCGCACGCGCTCCGATGCCGACCGACGTCAGGTTCGGCTGGCGCTGACGGAAGAAGGCGTCGCGCTCTCGGGCCTGCTGCCGCAGATCGGCGCCAAAGCCATGAACGAAATGGTAGGCGTGCTGGAGGTCGACGAACTGGCGACGCTGGAACAGATTCTCACCAAGATTCTGGTGGCCTCTGCAGATCCCATCGTTCTGTCGCGGATCGCAGCGAAATGAAGACATCCTCCAAACAAAGCTCCACGTTGCGCACGTCATTGAGCCTGGTGCTGGCCGCCATGGTCCTGGCCGGTTGTGCCAGCTCCAAAGGCCTGGACACTGAAGGCGTGGCCCTCGACGCCAAGGGCCTTCAGACCCAAAACAGCCTGCGGGGCATCACGGTGTCACCGGCGGCCTGGCCGGCGCGTGACTGGTGGAAAACCCTGGGTGACCCGCAACTGGACGGCTTGATCACTGAAGCCCTGCGTGACAGCCCGGACATGCGGGTCGCCGCCGCGCGCACCCATCAGGCTAATGCGCAGGCCTACGCGGCCAACGCCGAGCGCATGCCGACGGTGGACGCCGATGCCGGGATCACCCGTTCGCGCCTGGACCGCGAGTCGGACCCGACCGGGCAAGGCGGGCGCTATGGCACCATGCGCACGCTGTCGGGCGTGTTCAATTACAACTTCGATCTGTGGGGCGGCCAGCGTGCGGCCTGGGAAGCGGCGCTGGGTCAGGCCCGGGCTTCAGAGATCGATCAGCAGGCGGCGCAGTTGACCGTGGCCGCGGACGTCGCGCGCGCCTACAGCGACTTGGGTCAGGCCTACATCGTCCGCGATCTGGCGCAGGATGACCTCAAGCGCACCACGCAGATGCTGGAACTGGGGCGTCGCCGTCTGACCTCCGGGATCGACAGCGCGTATCAATACCAGCAGACCGAAAGCCTGGCGGCCGGCTCGCAAGAAGCCTTGGTCGATGCGGAAAAACGCCTGCGCTCGGCCAAGATTCAGCTGGCGGTGCTCATGGGCAAAGGACCGGACCGGGGCGACGCACTGAGCCGGCCGGAGGTGCTCAAGCCCGCGGTAGTTGCCTTGCCGTCGTCCTTGCCCGCCGAACTGCTGGGTCGCCGTCCTGATCTGGTCGCCGCGCGCTGGCGTGTGGAAGCGGCGAGCAAGGACATCGTCGCCAGCAAGACCAATTTCTACCCCAATCTCAACCTGAGTGCTTCGGCGGGTGTGGAGTCGCTGTTGGGGGACGCCATGTTCGGGTCGGCCAGCCGTTTCTTCAACGTCGGGCCGACCGTTTCGCTGCCGCTGTTTGATGGCGGGCGTCGCCGCGCGGACCTCGATGCCCGGGACGCCGACTACGACCTGGCCGTGGCCCAGTACAACAAGAGTCTGGTGCGGGCCTTGGGCGACGTCAGCGACAACATCGGCCAGTTGCGTGCGATCAGCGCCCAGATCGAGGCGCGCCAGCACGCCACGGATGTCATCCAGCAGTCCTACGGCACCGGCGTTCAGCGCTACGCCTCGGGCATCGGTAACTACGTGGACGTGCTGACCATCGAACAACAACTGCTGCAATCGCAACGCCAATTGGCGGATCTCAACGCCGAACGCATCGATTTGTCGATCCAGCTGATGCAGGCCCTGGGGGGAGGTTTCGCGCCAGTCGCGCCCGGCGAACACGCCGCCCCGGCCGCTCCGTCAACTGCATCGCTGACCCAATAAGGGAACTGTCATGTCCACTGCCGCTGAAAACACCACTGCCGAAAAACCTGCTGTGACCAACCCGCCGGACGCCAAGGCGCCGGATCAGACCAAAGACGCCAAGCCTTCCGGTGGCGACAACAAGCCCAAGGCCAATCCGCGCAAGCGCAAGCTGCTGCTGATCGGGCTGGCGCTGGTGGTCATCCTCGGCGTACTGGCCGTGTGGGGCTGGTACGAATTTTATGGGCGCTGGTACGAAAGCACCGACGACGCCTACGTCAATGGCAACGTGGTGGAGATCACCCCACAGTCCACGGGCACGGTCGTCAGCATCGGCGCCGATGATGGCGATCTGGTGCGCGAAGGTCAGGTGCTGGTGCAGTTCGACCCCAGCGATGCCGAAGTCGCGCAGCAAAGCGCCGAAGCCAACCTCGGCCGGACCGTGCGTCAGGTGCGCGGTCTGTACAGCAACGTCGACGGCATGAAAGCGCAGATGGCCGCCCAGCGCGCCGAAGTGCAGAAAGCCCAGGACAACTTCAACCGTCGGCGCAATCTGGCGGCGGGCGGGGCAATTTCCCAGGAAGAGCTGTCCCACGCCAAGGACGACCTGACCAGCGCCCAAAACGCGCTGAACAACCTCCAGCAGCAATTGGCGACCAGCAACGCGCTGGTGGATGACACCGAAGTGTCGTCGCACCCGGACGTCAAGGCTGCCGCCGCGCAGTTGCGCCAGGCCTATTTGAGCAGCGCCCGCAGCACCCTGATCGCGCCGGTCACCGGTTACGTCGCCCGGCGCACCGTGCAGCTGGGCCAGCGTGTCCAGCCGGGCACTGCACTGATGGCGGTCATCCCGCTGAACCAGTTGTGGATTGACGCCAACTTCAAGGAAACCCAGCTCGGCCAGATGCGCATCGGCCAGCCGGTGGACATCGAGGCCGACCTGTACGGCAGCGACGTGAAATACAGCGGCACCGTGGACAGCGTGGGCGCCGGTACCGGCAGCGCCTTTGCCTTGCTGCCGGCGCAGAACGCGACGGGTAACTGGATCAAGATCGTGCAGCGTGTGCCGGTGCGGATTCATATCAACCCCGACGAGCTGGCGCAAAACCCGTTGCGCATTGGCCTGTCGACCGTGGTCAACGTCAATCTGCACGACCAGAGTGGACCGGTGCTGGCGCAGCAGCCGCCCACGCAGGCGTCCTACAGCACCAATGTGTACGAGAAGCAGCTGGCGGATGCCGACACCTTGATCGCCCGTCTGATCCACGAAAACAGTGCTGGCACCGGCAAGACCGTGCAGCGCTGATTCGCCAATCCATCAGCGCCGGCCTGCGGGCCGGTGCGACGTTGAAGTGTCAAAGGATTCGCGATGAGTAACGCCGCGCCCGCTTCTTTCAAGCCGCCCAGCCTGTTGCTTTGCACCATCGGGTTGTCGCTGGCGACCTTCATGCAAGTGCTCGACACCACCATTGCCAACGTGGCGCTGCCTACCATTTCCGGCAACCTGGGGGTGAGTTCGGAGCAGGGCACATGGGTCATCACTTCGTTTGCCGTCAGTAACGCCATCGCGTTGCCGCTCACAGGCTGGCTCAGCCGTCGCTTCGGCGAAGTGAAGCTGTTCTTGTGGGCGACGATTCTGTTCGTGATGGCCTCGTTCCTGTGCGGTATCTCCACCTCGATGCCCGAGCTGGTGGGCTTTCGCGTGTTGCAGGGCGTGGTGGCCGGTCCCCTGTACCCGATGACCCAGACGCTGCTGATCGCGGTCTATCCCCCGGCGAAAAGGGGGATGGCACTGGCATTGCTGGCGATGGTGACGGTGGTCGCGCCCATTGCAGGTCCCATCCTGGGCGGTGTGATCACTGACAGCTACAGCTGGCCGTGGATCTTCTTCATCAACGTGCCCATCGGCTTGTTCGCCGCGTTCGTGGTGCGTCAGCAGATGGCGTCACGCCCGGTCACCACCAGTCGCCAACCCATGGATTACGTGGGGCTGATCACCCTGATCATTGGCGTCGGTGCGTTGCAGATCGTGCTGGACAAAGGCAATGACATGGACTGGTTCGAGTCCAATTTCATCATCATCGGCACGGTGATTTCGGCCATTGGCCTGGCGGCGTTCATCATCTGGGAAATGACCGATGAGCACCCGGTGGTCAACCTGCGGCTGTTTGCGTATCGAAACTTTCGGGTCGGGACCATCGCGCTGGTGGGAGGGTACGCCGGCTTCTTCGGTATCAACCTGATCCTGCCGCAATGGTTGCAGACCCAGATGGGCTACACCCCGACCTATGCCGGGCTGGCGGTGGCGCCCATCGGGATATTACCCGTGCTGATGTCGCCGTTCGTGGGCAAATACGCGCAAAAGTTCGACTTGCGGGTGCTGTCGGGGATTTCCTTCCTGGGTATCGGCGCCAGTTGTTTCATGCGCGCCGGGTTCACCAGTGAGGTGGATTTCGAGCACATCGCGCTGGTGCAGCTGTTCATGGGGGCGGGGATTGCGCTGTTCTTCATGCCAACGCTGAGCATCCTGCTGTCGGACCTGCCGCCGTCACAGATTGCCGACGGATCGGGGCTGGCGACGTTTCTGCGCAACCTGGGCGGTAGTTTTGCCGCGTCGCTGACCACCTGGATCTGGATTCGCCGGGCCGACCAGCATCATGCGTATCTCACCGAAAGCATCAGCACCTACGACCCGGCCACCCGCCACGCGCTGGACATCATGGGTGGGGCGAGCAATCAGGCCTATGCGCAGCTGGACGGCATCGTCACCAGCCAGGCGTACATGATGTCGACGGTGGACTATTTCTACATGATGGGCTGGATCTTCTTCGCGCTGATCCTGGTGGTGTGGATGGCCAAACCGCCGTTCGGTGCCAAGGCTGCGCCGGGTGGGGGCGGGCATTGATCGCAAGGCAGCTTTTGCTTCTGGCCGGAGGCCGTGGGAGTCCGGCTTGCCGACGATCGAGCGCGAAGCGGTCGTAAATTGCCCACCTCACTGCATCAGTGATACCGAGGTGGATGGATTACTGCCGGTTCCCGGCAGATCGCCTGCAAGCAAGGCTCCCACGCCTTCGGCAGAAGCGAAATTACGTCGATTGAGAACCGCGCGGCAAGGCCAGCACCGGCTCTGCCACAAAATCAAACGCGCCGAGCTGGAACCCCTGCTCATCCACCTGCAACGCCCAGCCCTGCTTGTCCCAGTCGCCGAGCACGATGCGTTGCGCGGTGTCTTCGCCGATCTGCAGTTTGTGAATCGCGGGGCGGTGGGTGTGGCCGTGGATCAGGGTTTTTACGCCCAACTCACGCATGATCCTCGGCACTTCCTCCGGGGTCACGTCGACGATGTCGTTGGCCTTCAGCCTGGTTTGCGTCTTGCTTTCGCTGCGCAGCTTGCGGGCCAGCTTGTAACGGGTGCGCAGCGGCAGATGGCGCAGCACCCACAGCATCACCGGATTGCGCAAATAGCGGCGCATGCGTTGATACGCTTCGTCTCGCGTGCACAGGCTGTCGCCGTGCATCAGCAGCACCGGCTCACCGTAGAACTGCACCACACTCGGGTCGCTCAGCAGCGTGCAACCTGCCGCCTTGCAAAACGCCTTGCCGATCATGAAGTCGCGATTGCCGTGCATCAAAAAGACCTGGGTGCCGCTGTCGCTCAAGCTGCGCAGGGCCTCGCAGATCGAGCGCTGAAAGGGCGACATGGCATCATCGCCGATCCAGGCTTCAAAAAAATCCCCGAGGATATACAGCGACTCGGCCTCGCGCGCGCGGCCACTGAGCAGATTCAGAAACGCCCGGGTAATGTCCGTGCGCTGTTCTTCCAGGTGCAGGTCGGAAATCAGCAATATCACTCAGTGATCTCGGCTTTCTCGATGATCACGTCTTCGGCAGGGACGTCCTGGTGACCGGCCTTGGACGTGGTGGCCACGGCCTTGATCTTGTCGACGATCTCAGCGCCTTCGATGACTTCACCGAACACCGCGTAGCCCCAGCCCTGAACGGTCTTGGCGCTGTGATTGAGGAAGCTGTTGTCCGCGACGTTGATGAAGAACTGCGCGGAGGCCGAATGCGGCTCCATGGTGCGAGCCATGGCCACCGAGTATTTCTTGTTGGGCAGGCCGTTGTCGGCTTCGTTCTGGATGCTCGGGCGCTTGTCTTTCTTCTCTTTCATGCCCGGCTCGAAACCGCCGCCCTGGACCATGAAGTTGCCGATGACGCGGTGGAAGATAGTGTTTTCGTAGTGGCCCGCTTTGACGTATTCGAGGAAGTTGGCGACGGTCAACGGTGCTTTTTCAGCGTCCAGTTGCAGGACGATGTCGCCGTGGTTGGTGGTCAGCTTTACTTTGGACATGCGTGAGCTCGCTCTTTTGAATTCGTGTCAGGCGGTTCTTCCATCAGCCCGCTGCAGTTTTGTTACTGCGTGCTGTCAGGGGCTTGACAGGTTCGGCTATGATAAGCGCTTTGATTTAGTCGGCCTACCCTGGCCGCCACAAGTACGTTAGTACGTTCAAGGATTATATGAGCAAGCCCACTCAAGACGCCGCTGCGAATTCAAAGGCAGGCCCTGCAGTCCCTACCAACTTCCTGCGCCCGATCGTGCAGGCAGACCTGGATTCAGGCAAGCACACACAGATCGTGACCCGCTTTCCGCCGGAGCCCAACGGCTACCTGCACATCGGTCACGCCAAGTCGATCTGCGTCAACTTCGGTCTGGCTCAGGAATTCGGCGGTGTGACGCACTTGCGCTTCGATGACACCAACCCGGCCAAGGAAGACCAGGAATACATCGATGCCATCGAAAGCGACGTCAAGTGGCTGGGCTTCCAGTGGTCCGGCGCAGTGCGCTACGCCTCGCAGTACTTCGACCAGCTTCACGACTGGGCCGTGGAGCTGATCAAGTCGGGCAAGGCCTACGTCGATGACCTGACCCCCGAGCAGGCCCGGGAATACCGTGGCACGCTGACCGAGCCTGGCAAGAACAGCCCGTTTCGCGAGCGCAGCGTCGAGGAAAACCTGGACCTGTTCGCCCGCATGAAAGCCGGTGAGTTCGAAGACGGCGCCCGCGTGCTGCGCGCCAAGATCGACATGGCGTCGCCGAACATGAACCTGCGCGACCCGATCCTGTATCGCATTCGTCACGCCCATCACCACCAGACCGGCGATAAGTGGTGCATTTACCCCATTTATGACTTCACCCACGGCCAGTCGGACGCCATCGAAGGCATCACCCATTCGATCTGCACCCTGGAATTCGAAAGCCATCGTCCGCTGTACGACTGGTTCCTCGACAACCTGCCGGTCCCGAGCAGGCCACGTCAGTACGAATTCTCGCGCCTGAACCTGAACTACACCATCACCAGCAAGCGCAAGCTCAAGCAACTGGTGGATGAGAAGCACGTGCACGGCTGGGATGACCCGCGCATGTCGACGCTGTCGGGTTTCCGTCGTCGCGGCTATACGCCGGTCTCGATCCGTAATTTCTGCGAAATGGTCGGCACCAACCGTTCCGACGGCGTGGTGGATTTCGGCATGCTGGAATTCAGCATCCGTCAGGACCTGGACCAGAACGCGCCCCGTGCCATGTGCGTGCTGCGGCCGTTGAAAGTCGTGATCACCAATTACCCGGAAGGCCAGGTCGATCACCTCGAACTGCCGCGCCATCCGCAAAAGGAAGAACTGGGCGTGCGCAAGCTGCCGTTCTCCCGTGAAATCTACATCGACCGCGACGACTTCGACGAAGCGCCGCCCAAGGGCTACAAGCGTCTGGAGCCTAACGGCGAAGTGCGTCTGCGCGGCAGCTACGTGATTCGCGCCGATGAAGCGATCAAGGACGCCGACGGCAACATCGTCGAGCTGCGTTGCTCGTACGACCCGGAGACCCTGGGCAAAAACCCCGAAGGCCGCAAGGTCAAGGGTGTCGTGCACTGGGTGCCGGCGGCCGAGAGCATCGAGTGCGAAGTGCGGCTGTATGACCGCCTGTTCCGCTCGGCCAACCCGGAAAAAGCCGAAGACGGCCAGAGCTTCCTGGACAACATCAACCCCGATTCCCTGCAAGTGCTCACCGGTTGTCGGGCTGAACCTTCGTTGGGTGAAGCAGCACCGGAAGACCGTTTCCAGTTCGAACGCGAAGGTTATTTCTGCGCGGACATCAAGGACTCGAAACCCGGTCAGCCGGTATTCAATCGCACAGTGACCCTGCGCGATTCGTGGACTTGATGCGGTATCGGTAAGGGGCAGATCGTGCTTTCTATTTACAACACGCTCACCAAGAGCAAAGAAGTGTTCACGCCGCTGGACGGCAACAAGGTGCGCATGTACGTCTGCGGGATGACCGTGTACGACTACTGCCACCTGGGCCACGGCCGCAGCATGGTGGCCTTCGACCTGGTCACCCGCTGGTTGCGGTTCAGCGGATACGACCTGACGTACGTGCGCAACATCACCGACATCGACGACAAGATCATCAGCCGCGCCTTGAGAAACGGCGAACCGTTCGATGCCTTGACCGCGCGCATGATCGACGCGATGCACGAGGATGAAGCGCGACTTAATATCCTCAAGCCGGACATGGAACCGCGCGCCACCGATTACATCGGCGGCATGCACGACATGATCCAGACCCTGATCGACAAAGGTTACGCCTACGCGCCGGGCAATGGCGACGTGTACTACCGCGTCGGAAAATTTCTCGGCTACGGCAAGCTGTCGCGCAAGAAGATCGAAGACCTGCGCATCGGCGCCCGCATCGAAGTCGACGAGTCCAAAGACGATCCGCTGGACTTCGTGCTGTGGAAAGGCGTCAAGCCGGGCGAGCCCAGTTGGGAATCGCCATGGGGCGCCGGGCGTCCGGGCTGGCACATCGAGTGCTCGGTGATGTCCACCTGCTGCCTGGGCGAGACGTTCGACATTCATGGCGGCGGCAGCGACCTTGAGTTCCCGCACCACGAAAACGAAATCGCCCAGAGCGAGGCGGCCACCGGCAAGCCCTACGCCAACGCCTGGCTGCACTGCGGCATGATCCGCATCAACGGCGAGAAGATGTCAAAGTCGTTGAACAACTTCTTCACCATTCGCGACGTGCTGGAAAAGTATCAGCCGGAAGTGGTGCGTTACCTGTTGGTGTCGAGCCATTACCGCAGCGCGATCAACTATTCCGAAGACAGCCTGAAGGAATCGAAGTCAGCGCTGGAGCGGTTCTATCACGCGTTGCGTGGATTGCCGCTGGCAGAGCCGGCCGGTGGCGAGGCGTTCGTCGAGCGTTTCAGCGCGGCGATGAACGATGACTTCGGCACGCCGGAAGCCTGCGCCGTGCTGTTCGAGATGGTGCGCGAGATCAACCGCCTGCGCGACACCGATCTGGCCGCTGCGGCCGGCCTGGCGGCGCGTTTGAAGCAGCTCGCCAGTGTCTTGGGCGTGTTGCAACTGGAGGCCGACGACTTTCTGCGCGCCGGCGCGCAAGGGCGGGTCGATGCGGCAGAAGTGGAAGCGCTGATCCAGGCCCGCCTGCAGGCCCGCACCGACAAGAACTGGGCCGAATCCGACCGCATCCGCGACCAGCTCACCGCCATGGGCGTGGTGCTGGAAGACGGGAAGGGCGTGACGACGTGGCGCTTGGCGGATTGATCGTCGACGTCTGAAAAAGCCATCGCGGGCAAGCGCGCTCCTACATGGGAACGATCAAGACGCGGTCGACTGTAGGAGCGAACTTGTTCGTGAAGCGTTCTGGCTGATACTCCGCGTCACCTGTTTCGCCAACAAGTTGGCTCCTACCGAATGCTGCGTCATTTGATCGGCCTGAACACTGACCTGTAGGAGCTGACGACCCCGAGGGAGGCTGCGATACGGTTTTGTCTGACGCACCGCAATCGCAGCCTCCCGTAGGGTCGTCAGCTCCTACAGAAGCGTTTGCTCGCGATTGCATATGGACGTTGTTCACGTTGCGACCGCTACACAAGAACAGCCAGCGACGAGTATCGGGCGACCATGGGATCGGAGGTCAGCAGCTTCATCGGCTCGGTCATCGCGGTAGCAACGATCAGGCGATCAAACGGATCGCGGTGATGATGCTCCACGTCTTTCACCGCAATCGCATGTTCAACCGCGATGGGCAGCTCGATGAATCCGCTCTCCCGGCAATACTCCCGGATTTCATCCAGATCCGCATTCAGCTTGCCGAGCCCGACCTTGATCGACATTTCCCAGAACGTGGCTGCACTGACGTAAATCTCGGTTGCGGTGTCGATCATCTTTCTGGCTTTGGGTGAAAGCCTCGGATCGTCAATCAGCGCCCAAAGCAAAATGTGCGTATCAAGCAAAATCCTCATAATTTTCCCTCTTCGAAATCGGCCAGTACGTCGTTTGGCAGAGGGGCGTCGAAGTCATCGGGAAGCTCAAGCATGCCTTTCATTGCACCAATGCGTTTACCCGTCGGACGCCCCACGGGGATGAGCCGCGCCATGGCGCGTCCATGCTTTGCAATCGTGATGGTTTGACCCGCCGCAGCGTCATCGACGAGTTTCGAGAGGTTGTCTTTGGCCTCACCCAGGGGAATGATGATCACTGAACTGCTCCATTGAATATTCTGGCCAAATATAGCCAGAATATCGAACCCCGCAAAGCGCCCGTTACAAATCTCTCTCCCGCAAACGCTTGTACAACGTATTGCGGCTCACCCCCAGCCGCTTGGCCAGGTGCGAAATATTGCCGCCGCTTTCGCGCAGCAGTTCGTTGAGGTCTTCGGTCGAGGCCAGGATGGCTTTGGCGTTCAGCGCTTCGTGGGGGCGGGAGGGTTCGCTGTCCATCTCCAGATCGGCGAAGAAATCCTCCGGCAAGTGCTCGGCGGAGATGACTTCGTCGTCCGCCAGTGCCAACGCCACCTGGATCACGTTGCTCAACTGACGCAGGTTACCGGGCCACGGGTGACGCTCGAACAACGCCATCACCTGTGGATCGAAGCCGGCGGTCTGCTGCGGCTCGCGGTGCTCCTCCCACAGGCTATGGACCAGGGATTTTTTATCAGTGCGCTCGCGCAGGGGCGGCAGTTCGAGGTTCAGGCCGCTGATGCGGTAGTACAAATCCTGGCGGAAGTGCCCGCTCTGCACCTGTTCACGCAGCGAACAGTGGGTGGCGGAAATGACCCGGATGTCCACCGGGTACAACTCGCTGCTGCCCAGTGGCTGAACGCAGCGTTCCTGCAACACCCGCAGCAGCCGCGCCTGAACCGGCAATGGCATGTCGCCGATTTCATCGAGAAACAGCGTGCCTTTGTCCGCCTTGCGGATCAGCCCGATGCTGCCTTTATGGTGGGCGCCGGTGAAGGCGCCTTTCTCGTAACCGAACAGTTCGGCCTCCACCAGCTCGGAGGGAATCGCCGCGCAGTTGACCGCAATCAAGGGCTGCCGGGCGCGGGAACTCGCGCTGTGCAGTGCTTTGACGAACACCTCTTTGCCGACCCCCGTCTCACCGTGAATCAACAGCGGTACGTTTTTCTCCAGCAGACGCTGGGCCTGGCGCGCGGCCTTGGCTACTTTTTCGTCACCCAGGCCCAAGGCCAACAAACCGGTGGGCTCGTTGACGGGCGGCGTCTTCGCCATAGGCACCGGGCGCAGATGCACAACCTGAGCCTTGGGCC
Organism: Xanthomonas sp. WHRI 1810A; assembly: GCF_040202885.1. Lineage (NCBI taxonomy): Bacteria > Pseudomonadati > Pseudomonadota > Gammaproteobacteria > Lysobacterales > Lysobacteraceae > Xanthomonas > Xanthomonas sp. WHRI 1810A. Next base: position 99,263 of record NZ_JBEGED010000014.1, on the reverse strand, counting down.
GCTTCAGCAGGCCATGGAAACGGTTATGCCCTGACGCCTGAAGCGAGAACGGCTGGCCCTCCGCCTGATCCAGCAACTGCGAAACCGGTGCCTTGAACAGGTCCTCGATGTTCGCCCGCAGCAGACTCACGCCCAGCAGGTTGTCGGCCCGGCGATTGGCGCACAGGATCTGGCCGCTCTCGTCGAACACCACCAACCCGGCCCACTGGCTGTCTAGGTTGTTCAGGCCGGTGTTGAAGGTGAGCTGGAAGTAACTGTGCTGGAACTGGTCGAGGATCAGCCGGTTTTCGATGGTCTGGCTCATCATCTTGACCATGCCCAGGGTGTGGGACGGCGGCAGGAAGCTGTCGCTGGACACGTCGAGCACCGCGACCATGCGGCGGCTGGCGTCGAAAATCGGCGCGGCGGAACCGGTCATGAAGCGGTTGGCTTTGAGAAAGTGTTCATCGTGCTCGATGTGCACCGCCTGTTCGCAGGCCAGCGCCGTGCCAATGGCGTTGGTGCCGGTGGCCTGCTCGACCCACGTCGCGCCGGGTACAAAGCCCAGGCTCTGTGCGGGCTCGACAAAGCGCTTGGTGCCCCAGGAGTTCAACACCTGGCCGTGTTCGTCCGCCAGCAGGATCAGGCAGTTGGAGTTACTGAGGATGTTTTCGTAAAACGGCAGGACCTGCTGGTGGGTGGTTTGCACCAGCGAATGATGGCGCTCGAGCAGTTGCCGCACCTGCTGTTCCGGCAATTGGCCGAAAGCCGGACGCGATTGATGGTCCAGGCCGAACTCACGGCAGCGCGCCCATGAATCCTGAATGATGGTGTCGTGATTGCTGGAAACGCCAGGTAAGGCCATGAGTAGATGTCCGAGAGCTTATTATTTTTTTTGGTGACGCTGTGCATGAGCCTCCTTGCTCGGAACGCTTACCCATTGTTGTTCAACATTGTTCAAAGTCAACGTTCATTTTGTTCAGGTGTTCAATGTTTGCTGTTCATTTTTGTTCAGCAACGAATATCCAGACAACGCTAAAAATGCGCTGAAGGCTCTAGTCCGTGCCTCTTGGCCTGCAATACCTCTATGAACGTCGATTGGCACGATTGTCGCTATCCAACAAGCGGGTCGACGAACGTAGCGATCCAACTGCAGCACCCCAAGCAGCACCAGTCTTCTAATAAGAAACACAACAGACAAAAAGGGCACGCCATGTCTCTCACGCTTGAGCACGTCAGCCGCGCAGTCGACGGTCAAATCTGGATCGATGATGCTTCGCTGAGCTTCGAACCTGGCTCATTCAACGTATTGCTGGGGCGCACCTTATCAGGCAAAACCAGCCTGATGCGCCTGATGGCCGGGCTGGACAAGCCGGACAGCGGCCGCGTCCTGATGAATGGCAAGGATGTCACCAAAGTCGCGGTGCGTCATCGCAACGTGTCGATGGTGTATCAGCAATTCATCAATTACCCAAGCATGACGGTATTCGACAACATCGCCTCGCCACTGCGTCAGGCCGGTGTCTCGAAAGAAGAAATCCAGGACAAGGTTCTGGAAACCGCGAAGATGCTGCGGATCGAGAAATTCCTCACCCGTTACCCCCTCGAACTCTCCGGTGGCCAACAGCAGCGCACGGCCATGGCCCGGGCGCTGGTCAAGGACGCCGAACTGATCCTGTTCGACGAGCCGCTGGTCAACCTGGACTACAAACTGCGCGAAGAGCTGCGTCAGGAAATGCGCCTGCTGTTCGAAGCGCGGCACACCATTGCGATCTACGCCACCACCGAACCCAACGAAGCCCTGGCCTTGGGTGGCACCACCACGATCCTGCACGAGGGACGGGTGATTCAGAGCGGCAGGACGCCTGAGGTGTATCACCAGCCCAAGACCGTGCTGGCCGCCGAGTTGTTTTCCGAGCCGCCGATCAACCTGATGCCGGGCCGCATTGAAGGCAACGAGGTCAGCTTCGCCAACTTTGTCCACTTCCCCCTCAACGTCGACCTGCGCAACATCGGTGATGGCGACTACCGCTTCGGCGTGCGCCCGAGCCACCTGAGCCTGGTGCCGTCCAACGACGACGATCTGGAACTGGCGGTGACCGTGGAACTGGCTGAGATCAGCGGCTCCGAGACCTTTCTCCACGTGCGCAACGAGCATTTCTCTCTGGTCCTGCACCTGCCGGGCGTGCATGCATACGACGTCGATGCCTCGATCCGCGTGTACATCCCGACCCATAAATTATTCGTATTCGATCAGCAGGGCGGCCTGATTCAGGCGCCGGGCCTGCGCATGGCGAGGGTTGCCTGATGGCCGAGATCCGCTTGCAAAACCTCGCTCATAGCTACAGCGCCACCCCCAGTGGTCCTGAAGACTATGCCATCCGCGAGATGAGCCACATCTGGGAGCAGGGCGGGGCATACGCGCTGCTCGGGCCTTCCGGGTGCGGGAAATCCACGTTGCTCAACATCATTTCCGGCCTGCTCAGCCCGTCTGAAGGTCAGGTAATGTTCGACTCCACAGTCGTCAACACAATGTCCCCGGAGCAGCGCAATATCGCTCAGGTGTTCCAGTTCCCGGTGGTGTACGACACCATGACGGTGTACGACAACCTGGCGTTCCCGCTGCGCAATCAGGGCATGGACGAGAAGAAAATCCAGATCAAGGTCGGGGAAATCGCCGACGTGCTGGACCTGCAGCCGCTGCTGAAAAAGAAAGCCAAGAACCTCACCGCCGACGAAAAGCAGAAAGTGTCCATGGGCCGTGGTCTGGTGCGCGATGACGTGTCGGCAATCCTGTTCGACGAACCGCTGACCGTGATCGACCCGCACCTGAAGTGGAAACTGCGACGCAAGCTCAAGCAGATCCATGAGCAGTTCAACATCACCATGGTCTACGTCACCCACGACCAGCTGGAAGCCTCGACCTTCGCCGACAAGATCGCCGTGATGTTCGGCGGGCAGATCGTGCAGTTCGGCACCCCCCGCGAACTGTTCGAAAAGCCCCGGCACACCTTTGTCGGCTACTTCATCGGCAGCCCCGGCATGAACCTGATCGACGTCACCCCGCAGCCAGGCGGCGTCGGCTTCGGCGACATTCACCTGCCGCTGTCCGAAGGCCTGCAGCAGCGCTTGGCCGCGACACAGTGGAGCACTCTGAAAGTCGGCATTCGCCCGGAGTTCGTGCATCTTTGGGAAGGCCCTTACGACGACGCGATGTGCGCGGACGTGACCTACGTCGAGGATTTGGGCACCTACAAGATCATCACGCTGAAACTGGCGGGGCAGTTGCTCAAGGTGCGAATCCCAGAAGACAAACCCGTGCCCCAAGGCCAGGCCTGGATCAGTTTTCCTGGTCAGTGGTTGATGCTGTACGCCGATGATTTTCTGCTGGAAGCCAGTCAGGCCAGCGAGGTGCCCCATGAGTAAGGTGCAGAACAACAAAGCCTGGTGGTTGGTCATGCCAGTGTTTTTGCTGGTGGCGTTCAGCGCCATCATCCCGATGATGACGGTGGTCAACTATTCGGTGCAGGACATCTTCGACCAGTCCAGCCGCTACTTCGTCGGCACCGACTGGTTCAGGCAGGTGTTGCAGGACCCGCGCCTGCATGACTCGCTGTTGCGCCAGTTCGTGTATTCGGCCTGTGTGCTGCTGATCGAAATCCCGCTGGGAATCGGCATCGCCCTGACCATGCCCACCAAAGGCCGCTGGTCTTCGCTGTGCCTGATCGTCATGACCATTCCGCTGCTGATCCCCTTCAACGTGGTCGGCACCATCTGGCAGATCTTCGGCCGTGGCGATATCGGCCTGATGGGCTGGTTTCTCAATAATGTGATGGGCATCAGCTACAACTACGCAGCCAATGCTTCCGATGCCTGGGTGACGGTGTTGATCATCGATGTCTGGCACTGGACCTCGCTGGTGGCGCTGCTGGCCTATTCCGGGCTGCGGGCGATTCCGGACGTGTACTACCAGGCGGCGCGTATCGATCGGGCGTCCAGCTGGGCAGTGTTCCGACACATCCAACTGCCGAAAATGAAGAGCGTGCTGCTGATCGCGGTGATGCTGCGCTTCATGGACAGCTTCATGATCTACACCGAGCCGTTCGTGCTCACCGGTGGCGGTCCGGGCAACTCGACGACGTTCCTCAGCCAGACCCTGACCACCATGGCCCTGGGGCAATTCGACCTCGGCCCGGCGGCAGCTTTCTCGCTGGTGTACTTCCTGATCATTCTGTTGGTGTCGTGGGTGTTCTACACCGCCATGACCCACGGCGAAAAGAACTGAGGAGCGGCCATGAATTTTCGAAAAGTAGTGCCGTTGTGGATCTACCTGTTGTTCCTGCTGTTGCCGATCTACTGGCTGGTCAACATGTCGTTCAAGACCAACACCGAGATCCTCGGCGGTCTGACGCTGTTTCCCCAGGACTTCACGCTGGCGAACTACAAGGTGATTTTCACCGACGAGAGCTGGTACAGCGGCTACATCAACTCGCTGTACTACGTGTGCCTGAACACCGTGATATCGCTGAGTGTCGCTTTGCCAGCAGCTTATGCGTTTTCACGCTATCGTTTCCTCGGCGACAAGCACCTGTTCTTCTGGTTGCTGACCAACCGCATGGCGCCGCCGGCAGTGTTTCTGCTGCCGTTCTTCCAGCTGTACTCGTCCATCGGCCTGTTCGATACCCACATTGCCGTCGCACTGGCGCATTGCCTGTTCAACGTGCCGCTGGCGGTGTGGATTCTTGAAGGCTTCATGTCCGGCGTACCGAAGGAGATCGACGAAACGGCTTACATCGACGGCTACAGTTTTCCGAAGTTTTTCGCGAAGATTTTCATCCCGCTGATTGGCTCCGGGATCGGCGTGACGGCGTTCTTCTGCTTCATGTTTTCGTGGGTCGAGTTGCTGCTGGCACGCACCCTGACGTCGGTCAACGCCAAGCCCATTGCGGCGGTGATGACGCGCACGGTGTCGGCATCGGGTATCGATTGGGGGGTGCTGGCAGCGGCGGGGGTGTTGACCATCCTGCCGGGTATGCTGGTGATCTGGTTCGTTCGCAATCACGTGGTCAAGGGCTTTGCTCTTGGTCGTGTCTGAGGAGTCGCACACATGGAATGGATGGCCTGGACACTGCCCACCGCACTATTCTTCGGCAGCATCGCCGTCATCCTGGCGGGCATGACCGCCTGGGAATTGCGTTCGGCGAGCATCGAGCGGCGGGGTTTTCTGCCGATTGCCACCACCCGTGGCGATCGGTTATTCATCGGACTGCTCGGCAGCGCTTACCTGCATCTGCTGGTGATCGGCGCGACCGACTGGAGCATCTGGGTCGCTTCGGGGATCTCCCTGGTGTGGCTGTTGGTGGTAATGCGGTGGGGTTGAAATTGAGTCGTAAGAGCACCGCTCAGCTGTAGGAACGCGCTTGCCCGCGATGGCGGTCTGTCTGCGAAAGATTTTTCGACTGGCACTCAGCCTTCGCGGGCAAGCGCGCTCCTACAATGAGGTGCGATTACAGGTTGGAAAGCGGATTACATAAGAAACAATACTTGGAGGTGTCTATGTTCAATAAGAAAAACAAGCTGCGACATAGCGTGACGTTGGCGACCATGCTGACGCTCAGCGGATTGAGCGTGTCGGCGTGGGCGGATCAGTACGAAGACGCAGCGAAAAAATGGGTGGGCAGCGAATTCAAGCCTTCGACACTCAGCGCCGAGCAGCAACTGGATGAGTTGAAGTGGTTCATCAAGGCTGCCGAGCCCTTCCGCGGCATGAAGATCAAGGTGGTGTCGGAAACCCTGACCACCCACGAATACGAATCCAAGACGCTGGCCAAGGCGTTCTCCGAGATCACTGGCATCGAGCTGACCCATGACCTGCTGCAGGAAGGCGACGTCATCGAGAAGCTGCAGACCGCCATGCAGTCCGACAAAAGTATCTATGACGGCTGGGTCAACGACTCGGACCTGATCGGTACGCATTTTCGCTATGGCAAGGCTGAAGCCATCACCGACATGATGGCCAACGAAGGCAAGAACTTCACTTCGCCGACGCTGGATCTCAAGGACTTCATCGGTACCTCGTTCACCACCGCTCCGGACGGCAAGCTGTATCAGCTGCCCGACCAGCAGTTCGCCAACCTGTACTGGTTCCGTGCTGACTGGTTCGACCGCGCTGACTTGAAAGAGAAGTTCAAGGCCAAATACGGCTACGAGCTGGGGGTTCCGGTCAACTGGTCCGCCTATGAAGACATCGCCAAGTTCTTCAGCGAAGACGTCAAGGAAATCGACGGCAAGAAAGTCTACGGCCACATGGACTACGGCAAGAAAGACCCGTCCCTGGGCTGGCGCTTCACCGATGCCTGGTTCTCCATGGCCGGCAGCGGCGACAAGGGCCTGCCCAACGGCTTGCCAGTGGACGAGTGGGGTATTCGCGTAGAAGACTGCCATCCGGTCGGCTCCAGCATCACCCGTGGCGGCGACACCAACGGCCCGGCCGCTGTGTTCGCCACCCAGAAATACATCGACTGGCTCAAGGCCTACGCGCCACCTGAAGCCGCGGGCATGACGTTCTCCGAGTCCGGCCCGGTGCCGTCCCAGGGCAACGTTGCGCAACAGATCTTCTGGTACACCGCGTTCACCGCCGACATGACCAAGCCAGGTCTGCCGGTGATGAATGCCGATGGCACGCCGAAATGGCGCATGGCGCCGTCGCCTAAAGGGCCGTACTGGAAAGACGGCATGAAGCTGGGCTATCAGGACGTGGGTTCGTGGACCTTCCTCAAGTCAACGCCTGAGAAACAACGTCTGGCGGCGTGGCTTTACGCGCAATTCGTGACGTCGAAAACCGTTTCCCTGAAGAAAACCATCGTCGGCCTGACGCCGATTCGTGAGTCGGACATCAACTCCAAAGAGATGACCGAACTGGCGCCGAAACTGGGTGGTCTGGTGGAGTTCTATCGCAGCCCGGCCCGCGTTCAATGGTCGCCTACCGGCACCAACGTTCCGGATTATCCGAAGCTGGCGCAGTTGTGGTGGAGTCACGTGGCCGAAGCGGTCACCGGCGAGAAAACCGCGCAGGCGGCCCTCGACGGTCTGGCGAAGGATCAGGACGCGATCATGACCCGTATCGAACGCTCCAAGGTTCAGGACGCCAGCAAATGCGCGCCGAAGATGAACCCGGAAACGTCGGCAGAAGAGTGGTATGCGAAGGCAGAAGCCAGCGGCGGCAAGTTCCTTGCGCCACAGCGCAAATTGGCTAATGAGAAGCCGAAGGGCGAAACCATCAGCTACAACGAGCTGCTCAAGAGCTGGGAAGCGGCCAAGAAGTAGTGCGGGACCGGCGCCAGCTTTATCCGGGCGCCGGCTTCTGTAGGAGCGAATTTATTCGCGAAGCGGTGGGTCTGGGAGACCTGATACCGCCCTTCGCCAACACGTTGGCTCCCACAGAACCTTGATAAATGCAGATAAAAAAACGGCACCCTCGGGTGCCGTTTTTTATGCCTGATCGATTGGACGGATCAGTTGTGCAGCGACTCGGCCGCCAGCAGGGTGTTTTCCAGCAGGCAGGCGCGGGTCATCGGACCTACGCCGCCCGGCACCGGCGTGATCCAGCCTGCGCGGGGCAGGGCGGTCTCGTAGATCACGTCCCCCACCAGCTTGCCGTCGTCCTGACGGTTGATGCCGACGTCGATGACGATGGCGCCCTGTTTGATCCACTCGCCCTTGACCAGGCCCGGTTTGCCGGCGGCCACTACCACCAGATCGGCGCGGCCCACGTGGCCAGCCAGGTCCTGGGTGAAGCGGTGAGTCACGGTCACGGTGCAGCCGGCAAGCAGCAGCTCCATGGCCATTGGGCGACCAACGATGTTGGACGCGCCCACCACCACTGCGTCTTTGCCGTACAGGTCCACGCCGGTGCTTTCCAGCAGGGCCATGATGCCCTTCGGCGTGCACGGGCGCAGCACCGGGATGCGTTGTGCCAGACGGCCGATGTTGTAGGGGTGGAAGCCATCGACGTCCTTGTCCGGACGGATGCGCTCGAGCAGGCTGGAGGCTTCCAGGTGCGCAGGCAGGGGCAGTTGCAGCAGAATGCCGTCGATGGCGGCGTCGTCGTTCAGGCGATCGATCAGGTCCGTGAGTTCGGTCTGAGTGGTTTCGCTTGGCAGGTCGTAGGCCTGGGAGATGAAACCGACCTCTTCGCAATCCTTGCGCTTGTGCGAGACGTAAACCTGAGAGGCGGGGTCGCTGCCGACCAGAATGACCGCGAGGCCCGGCGTGCGCAGACCTTGCTCGCGACGTTCGGCGACACGTTTGGCAATCTGCTGGCGCAGGTTGGCTGCGATCGCTTTGCCGTCTATTAGTTTTGCAGTCATTACGCGTGATTAACCATCGGAGGGGAGGAAAAAAGAGCGCGCATTCTCGCATGACATGGCGCAAGGGCAAAGGCGCTTGGCACGCATAATCCCCTAAGCCCTTTAATTAACTGAATTTTTTAGAAAAAAGAGTTGACGACCTTTTGGACCGTCTATAAGATTCGTCGCACTTGTCGGGCACAGCCTAGCACTGAGTAGCCAGAAATGGCTGGCGAAGTCGGTAGGTTAATGAGTCAGGTAGGGTGTAGATCGGCTCAGCTTGATTGAAGCTCTTGGTTTGTAGTCGAAAGAATACAAATTGAATAAGTGCCCGTAGCTCAGCTGGATAGAGCATCCGCCTTCTAAGCGGATGGTCGCAGGTTCGAGTCCTGCCGGGTGCGCCATTAACGGCAGCTTTGGCACAAGTAGCATTCTTTATGAATGTATCGGTTACAACGCAAGATGGTGGGCGTAGCTCAGTTGGTAGAGCACGGGATTGTGACTCCCGTTGTCGAGGGTTCGATCCCCTTCGTCCACCCCATATTTGAAGAAGGCGCCAGACTTATAATCTGGCGCCTTTGCTTTAACAGCTTCAAACGCGGATGTGGTGGAATTGGTAGACACACTGGATTTAGGTTCCAGCGCCGCAAGGTGTGAGAGTTCGAGTCTCTCCGTCCGCACCAGTAAAAACCTTGGGAACTGCTTCGGTATTCTCAAGGGCTAGAAAAGCCGCCTAGTGCGGCTTTTTTCGTTTTGGCGTATTGGTTTCACGATCCAGCGCCCCCGGCGGCCAGGCGGTCGCAGCGGGGCGTGGACTGTTTCCGGGGCGTGGATCGATGTCCGGTAGCGAACGCTTCCTTTATATAGAGGCGGGTTACACCTGTCCCAGAGCGCTCGCAACGATTATCGGCGTCGACACCACACCCCTTGATTCATTCCACTTTATTTACCCTCACTCAGTAGGGTGACTTCTTGAGTTTGACCCACTAGAATGCTTGCCCTTGATTCTGGGGTCGGAAACGGCCGGCTAACGTCTGTGCAACGAGGAATATCCATGCAAGTTTCTGTTGAAAATACTTCCGCTCTTGAGCGCCGCATGACCATTGGCGTGCCAGCTGAGCGCATCGAGACCGAAGTCAACAAGCGTCTGCAGCAGACCGCACGTAAAGCCAAGATCCCGGGCTTCCGCCCTGGCAAAGTGCCTATGAGCGTGATCCGCCAGCGCTACGAAGACGGCGCTCGTCAAGACGCATTGGGCGACCTGATTCAGGCGACCTTCTACGAAGCAGTCGTAGAGCAAAAGCTGAACCCGGCTGGGGCCCCATCGGTCGAGCCAAAATCCTTTGAAAAGGGCAAGGACCTGGAATACGTCGCCACGTTCGAAGTATTCCCTGAGTTCACCGTTGCCGGTTTCGAATCCGTTGCCGTAGAGCGTCTGTCTGCCGACGTGGCTGACAGCGATCTGGACAACATGCTGGAAATCCTGCGCAAGCAGAACGTTCGTTTTGAAGCCACCGATCGCGCTGCTCAAGCCGACGACCAGCTGACCATCGACTTCGTTGGCAAGATCGACGGCGAAGAGTTCGCCGGCGGTTCTGCTACCGGCACTCAACTGGTGCTGGGTTCGGCTCGCATGATCCCGGGTTTCGAAGACGCACTGGTCGGCGCTAAAGCCGGCGAGAAGCGCGTGCTGACCCTGACGTTCCCAGAGGACTATCAGAATCTGGAGCTGGCGGGCAAACCCGTTGAATTCGACGTGACCGTCAACACCGTCTCCGAGCCAATCCTGCCTGAGCTGAACGAAACGTTCTTCAATCAGTTCGGCATCAAGGAAACCGGTATCGAAGGCTTCCGCACCGAAGTTCGCAAGAACATGGAGCGCGAGCTGCGTCAGGCGATCAAGTCCAAGGTCAAGAATCAGGTCATGGACGGTCTGCTGGCCGCTAACCCGATTGAAGTGCCTAAATCGCTGCTGGAAAACGAAGTCAACCGTCTGCGCGTTCAGGCCGTTCAGCAGTTCGGCGGCAACATCAAGCCGGACCAGCTGCCTGCCGAGCTGTTCGAAGAGCAAGCCAAGCGTCGCGTAGAGCTGGGCCTGATCGTTGCCGAAGTGGTCAAGCAGTTCGACCTCAAGCCTGATGAAGATCGCGTACGCGAGCTGATCAAGGAAATGGCTTCTGCTTACCAGGAGCCAGAGCAGGTCGTCTCCTGGTACTACAAGAACGAACAGCAGATGAACGAAGTGCGTTCGGTTGTGCTGGAAGAGCAAGTTGTGGATACTGTTTTGCAGAAAGCGAGCGTGACCGACAAAGCGGTCTCGTACGAAGAAGCGGTCAAGCCGGTAGAAGCTCCACAAGCCGACTGATTTTTTCTCTCGTTCGAAAACACCATAAGCCAGCCTTCGCGCTGGCTTATGCGTATTCAAGACATGACTATTTGGGAGTGAATGCAGGACATGTCCCGCAATTCTTATATTCAGCAGAACTCTGACATCCAGGCCGCTGGCGGCCTGGTCCCTATGGTTATCGAGCAGTCCGCCCGTGGCGAACGAGCCTATGACATCTACTCGCGCCTGTTGAAGGAGCGAGTGATATTTCTGGTCGGCCCGGTAGAAGACTACATGGCCAACCTGATCTCGGCTCAACTGCTGTTCCTTGAAGCGGAAAACCCGGACAAGGACATCCATCTCTACATCAACTCACCAGGCGGTTCGGTGACTGCAGGCATGGCGATCTACGACACCATGCAGTTCATCAAGCCGGACGTTTCGACCACATGCATGGGCCAGGCCTGCAGCATGGGCGCTTTCCTGTTGGCCGGTGGCGCACATGGCAAGCGTTTCGCGCTGCCGAATTCGCGCGTCATGATTCACCAGCCACTGGGCGGTTTCCAGGGCCAGGCGTCGGACATCGACATCCATGCCAAGGAAATCCTGTTCATCCGTCAGCGTCTGAACGAACTGCTGGCTCACCACACGGGTCAGTCACTGGAAACCATCGAGAAAGACACCAACCGGGATAACTTCATGAGCGCCGAACGCGCTGCTGAATACGGTCTGGTGGATTCGGTTCTCGACAGACGTCAAATGGTCAAATGACTGCTTGATTAGGCAGTAATCCCGGGTGGACGGACTTTCCGCGCCACCTGCGGACTTGAAAAAGCCCGCAATTGCCTTCATCTTGTGTTGCAAGCCTACCGGATTGGATCGATCGAATGACTGACACCCGCAACGGCGAGGACAACGGCAAACTGCTCTACTGCTCCTTCTGCGGCAAAAGCCAGCATGAAGTGCGCAAGTTGATTGCCGGCCCCTCGGTATTTATCTGTGACGAGTGCGTCGACCTGTGCAACGACATCATCCGCGAGGAGGTGCAGGAAGCACAGGCAGAGAGCAGCGCCCATAAATTACCATCGCCCAAAGAAATCAGCGGCATCCTTGACCAGTACGTCATCGGTCAGGAGCGTGCCAAAAAGGTTCTCGCAGTGGCGGTCTACAACCACTACAAGCGCCTTAACCAACGTGACAAGAAAAACGACGATGTCGAGCTTGGCAAAAGCAATATCCTGCTGATTGGCCCTACGGGCTCCGGCAAGACGTTGCTGGCCGAGACGCTTGCTCGCTTGCTCAATGTTCCGTTTACCATCGCCGACGCCACCACCCTGACCGAAGCCGGTTATGTGGGCGAAGACGTGGAAAACATCATCCAAAAGTTGTTGCAGAAATGCGATTACGACGTAGAGAAGGCCCAGATGGGTATCGTCTACATCGATGAAATCGACAAGATTTCGCGCAAATCCGACAACCCGTCGATTACCCGTGACGTTTCCGGCGAAGGCGTTCAGCAGGCACTGCTGAAGCTGATCGAAGGGACCGTGGCCTCCGTTCCGCCGCAAGGTGGACGCAAGCATCCTCAGCAGGAATTCCTGCAGGTGGACACGCGCAACATCCTGTTTATCTGCGGCGGTGCGTTCTCTGGCCTTGAAAAAGTCATCCAGGCGCGCTCCACCCGTGGCGGCATCGGCTTCAACGCCGAAGTTCGCAGCAAGGAAGAAGGCAAGAAAGTGGGCGAGTCCCTGCGTGAAGTCGAGCCTGACGATTTGGTCAAGTTCGGTCTGATCCCGGAATTCGTCGGCCGTCTGCCTGTGCTGGCGACGCTGGACGAGCTGGACGAAGCTGCGTTGATGCAGATTCTGACCGAGCCCAAGAACGCGCTGACCAAGCAGTACGGCAAGCTCTTCGAAATGGAAGGCGTGGACCTGGAGTTCCGGCCGGACGCGTTGAAATCGGTTGCCCGTCGTGCGCTTGAGCGCAAGACAGGCGCTCGTGGCCTGCGCTCCATTCTCGAAGGCGTACTGCTCGACACCATGTACGAGATCCCGTCGCAGTCTGACGTGAGCAAGGTGGTGATCGACGAAAGCGTGATCGAAGGAACGTCCAAGCCGCTGTTGATTTACGAAAACAGCGAGCCACCTGCCAAAGTGGCGCCGGACGCGTAAGCGCCGGTGTCAGCGGCAAGTGTGTAAAACGCAAGGGGGCCTACGGGCCCCTTTTGCATTCAGGTGGTTTTGCATTTACTCAAGTCGGCGCTTGTTTTTTTAGGTGTCTACCCCCATCTTGATTTTCAGCTTATATCTATCTGTCCATGGCCTTACGGCCGCCGTAGAGGCGAAATCATGAAGACGACCATTGAATTGCCTCTCTTGCCATTGCGCGATGTTGTGGTTTATCCGCATATGGTTATCCCACTGTTCGTGGGGCGCGAGAAGTCGATCGAGGCGCTTGAAGCCGCGATGACCGGTGACAAGCAGATCCTGTTGCTCGCGCAAAGAAACCCTGCAGACGATGATCCTGGTGAAGACGCTCTTTATAGCGTGGGCACGGTTGCAACCGTGTTGCAGCTGCTCAAACTGCCCGATGGCACCGTCAAGGTGTTGGTCGAAGGCGAGCAGCGGGGTTCTGTCGAACGTTTTATCGAGGTCGAAGGCCACTGCCGCGCCGAAGTGGCGCTGATCGACGAAGTCGACGCCCCGGACCGTGAATCCGAAGTCTTTGTGCGCAGCCTGCTGGCTCAGTTCGAGCAGTATGTGCAGCTGGGCAAGAAAGTCCCCGCCGAAGTCTTGTCCTCGCTCAACAGCATCGATGAGCCGGGCCGTCTGGTCGATACCATGGCAGCGCACATGGCGCTGAAAATCGAACAGAAGCAGGAAATCCTCGAGATCATTGACCTGTCTGCACGGGTCGAGCACGTACTGGCCTTGCTGGATGCCGAGATTGACCTGCTGCAGGTCGAGAAGCGCATCCGCGGCCGCGTGAAGAAGCAGATGGAGCGCAGTCAGCGCGAGTACTACCTGAATGAGCAGATGAAGGCCATTCAGAAGGAGCTCGGCGACAGCGACGAAGGCCATAACGAAATCGAAGAGCTGAAAAAGCGTATCGATGCTGCCGGGCTGCCCAAGGACGCGCTGACCAAGGCGACGGCCGAGCTGAACAAGCTCAAGCAGATGTCGCCAATGTCTGCTGAAGCCACCGTGGTGCGATCCTACATCGACTGGCTGGTTCAGGTGCCATGGAAAGCGCAAAGCAAGGTCCGTCTGGATCTGACGCGCGCGGAAGACATCCTCGACGCTGATCACTACGGTCTGGACGAAGTCAAGGAACGCATTCTTGAATACCTCGCCGTGCAGAAGCGCGTGAAGAAGATTCGCGGCCCTGTGCTGTGCCTGGTCGGTCCGCCTGGCGTGGGTAAAACCTCGCTGGCCGAATCCATCGCCCATGCCACCAACCGCAAGTTCGTGCGCATGGCCCTGGGTGGCGTGCGTGACGAGGCCGAGATCCGCGGGCATCGCCGTACCTATATCGGCTCGATGCCGGGCCGCCTGATCCAGAAAATGACCAAGGTCGGCGTGCGCAACCCGCTGTTCCTGCTCGACGAAATCGACAAAATGGGCAGCGACATGCGCGGCGATCCGGCGTCTGCACTGCTTGAAGTGCTCGACCCCGAGCAGAACCACAACTTCAACGACCATTACCTGGAAGTCGATTACGACCTCTCGGACGTGATGTTCCTGTGCACCGCGAACTCCATGAACATCCCTCCCGCGCTGTTGGACCGTATGGAAGTGATTCGCCTGCCGGGCTACACCGAAGACGAAAAGATCAACATCGCCACCAAGTACCTTTCACCCAAGCAGATCGCTGCCAACGGGTTGAAGAAGGGCGAAATCGAATTCGATCCGGAAGCCATTCGCGACATTATCCGGTATTACACGCGGGAAGCCGGGGTACGTAGCCTCGAGCGTCAGATCGCCAAAGTCTGCCGCAAGGCGGTCAAGGAACATGCCCACGAGAAGCGTTTCTCGGTGCGTGTGACGGCCGAAATGCTGGAAAACTTCCTGGGCGTGCGCAAATTCCGCTACGGATTGGCCGAGCAGACCGACCAGATTGGCCAGGTAACGGGTCTTGCGTGGACTCAAGTGGGCGGTGAATTGCTGACCATCGAGGCCGCTGTGGTACCGGGCAAAGGTCAGTTGATCAAGACCGGTTCCCTGGGTGACGTGATGGTCGAATCCATCACCGCTGCACTGACCGTTGTGCGCAGCCGCGCCAAAAGTCTGGGCATCCCCGTGGACTTCCACGAGAAGCGCGACACCCATATCCACATGCCGGAAGGGGCAACGCCCAAAGATGGCCCTAGCGCAGGCGTAGGCATGTGCACGGCGCTGGTTTCGGCGCTGACACAGATACCGGTGCGTGCGGACGTGGCAATGACCGGTGAAATCACCCTTCGCGGGCAGGTTCTGGCGATCGGCGGGCTGAAGGAAAAGTTGCTGGCGGCACACCGTGGCGGGATCAAAACGGTGATCATTCCTGAAGAAAATGTTCGCGATTTGAAAGAAATTCCCGACAACATCAAACAGGACCTGCAGATCAAGCCGGTTAAATGGATTGACGAAGTCCTGCAAATTGCGCTGCAATACGCGCCGGAGCCCTTGCCGGATGTGGCGCCGGAGATGGTTGCAAAGGATGAAAAGCGCGAGTCTGACGCTAAGGAAAGAATTAGCACGCATTAGTCTGAGTGGCTTCCTTGACAGCTTTTTAGAGCCCTTGTTATAAAGCGGCTCTTCAAGCCCAGGCAGTCAATAGCCAGGCCACTCAGCGCTCGTTTGGCTTTACCAAAAAACTTAGAAAATACTCAATTTAGATATAAGGGGACTTAAGAGTGAACAAGTCGGAACTGATTGATGCTATCGCTGCATCCGCTGATATCCCGAAAGCTGCTGCCGGCCGTGCGCTGGATGCAGTCATCGAATCCGTCACTGGTGCTCTCAAGGCTGGCGACTCCGTTGTACTGGTTGGCTTTGGTACCTTCTCCGTCACCGACCGTCCTGCTCGCGTAGGTCGCAACCCGCAGACTGGCAAGACGCTGGAAATCGCAGCCGCCAAGAAGCCAGGTTTCAAAGCCGGTAAAGCGCTGAAAGAAGCTGTGAACTAAGTTTCAACGTTTGCCTTTACCCAGCCAGGAGACATTTGTTCCTGGTTGTGAAGCGGCAAGTGCGGTTGGTCGCAAACTGGCCTGTCACCTCGGGGGACGCAAATTCGAACCCCGTCCGCTTTGCAAGTTACGAGAAGGCGCATCCTCGGATGCGCCTTTCTTCTATCCGGATTCTACCCACGCTCCGCGGTTGGTCAGTCAAACACCACCGTTTCTGGGGGACGCATGCTGCAGAATATCAGGGACAATTCACAAGGCTGGATTGCCAAAACCATTATCGGAGTGATCATTGCTCTGATGGCCCTGACGGGTTTCGATGCCATTTTCAGAGCAACCAGCCACAGTCAGGATGCTGCGAAGGTCAATGGCGAAGAGATCAGTCAGAACGAGCTGGCGCAAGCGGTTGACATGCAACGTCGTCAACTGGCGCAACAGCTGGGCAAGGATTTCGATCCTGCGATGCTCAATGACCAAATGCTGCGTGAATCCGCCCTCAAGGGACTGATCGACCGCAAGCTCTTGCTGCAGGGCGCCGCCGATTCCAAATTCGGCTTCTCCGAAGCGTCGCTGGATCAACAGATTCTGCTCACACCTGAATTCCAGGTCGATGGCAAATTCAACGCCGATCGTTTCGATCAGGTGGTACGTCAGCTGGGTTACACCCGTCTGCAGTTCCGCCAGATGCTTGGCCAGGAAATGCTGATCGGCCAGATTCGCGCCGGTGTTGCGGGCAGCGCCTTCATCACGGATGCGCAAGTCGATGCCTTCGCCCGTCTGGAAAAGCAGACGCGTGATTTCGCGACCTTGACCCTGCCGGCCGATCCGGCGGACGTCAAAGTCACCGACGATGAAATCAAGGCCCACTACGACGAGCACGCCAAGGAATTTCTGAGCCCGGAGCAGGTGGTACTCGACTACATCGAGCTGAAGAAGTCTTCCTTCTTCGACAAGGTGTCGGTCAAGGACGAAGACCTTCAAGCGGCCTACCAGAAAGAAATCGCCAACCTGGCTGAGCAGCGTCGCGCTGCCCACATCCTCATCGAAGTGAACGACAAGATGACCGATGCACAGGCCAAGGCGAAGGTTGAAGAGATTCAACAGCGTCTGGCCAAGGGTGAAGATTTTGCTGCGTTGGCCAAGGAAGTGTCCCAGGACCCGGGTTCGTCCGCCAAGGGCGGTGACCTGGGTTACGCAGGCAAGGGCGTTTACGATCCGGCCTTCGAAGACGCGCTGTATGCGTTGAACAAGGATCAGGTGTCGCCACCGGTTCGCACCCAGTTCGGCTGGCACTTGATCAAGCTGTTGGGTGTCGAGGCGCCGTCGGTACCGACGTTCGCCAGCCTCAAGGAAAAGCTGACCACCGACCTGAAATCGGCACTGGTGGAGCAGAAGTTCGTTGAAGCCACCAAGCAGTTGGAAGACACGGCGTTCGAATCCTCTGATCTGGCACAGCCGGCTCAGGACCTGGGCCTGAAAGTGCAGACCAGCGCTCCGTTCGGGCGTGAAGGCGGCGAAGGCCTGACGGCCAACCGTGCGGTCATCCAGGCGGCGTTCAGCCCGGAAGTGCTGGAAGAAGGTTCCAACAGTTCGGCGCTGGAGCTTGATCCGGAGACCGTGCTGGTGGTGCGTTCCAAGGAACATCGTCAGCCCGAGCAATTGCCGCTGGAAGCGGTGTCTTCGGCAATCCGTGCCCAGCTGACCAAAGAGCACGCCAGCGAAGCGGCGAAAGCCAAGGGCGAGGCGCTGCTGGCAGGGTTGCGTGACGGCAAGACGCCGTTGGCGGCCAAGCAGGGCGGCCAGAGCTGGAAAGTCGTTGAGGCGGCATCCCGCACGCAGGAAGGGGTTGACCCTAAAGTGCTGCAGGCGTTGTTCCGGATGCCCAAGCCTGAAGGCAAGGACAAACCTGGCTTCGGCAGCCTGACGGCCGCTGACGGCAGCTTCGTGATCCTGCGCCTCAATGGGGTCAATCAGGCAGCGGCACCGACCGATGCCGAGAAAGCGCAGTACCGTCGTTACCTGGCGTCCCGCGAAGGGCAACAGGATTTCGCGGCGTACCGGGCACAGCTGCAAAGCACAGCGAAGATCGAGAAATACTGATCGATTGATCCGCTGACTACAAAAAGCCCCGGCTCGTGAGAGACCGGGGCTTTTTTGTTCGTTCCCACGCAGAGCGTGGGAAAGATGAATCACTCTTCCAGATTACCCATCGCGGTGGTGTTGAAGCCGCCGTCGACGTACATGATTTCGCCGCTGATGCCCGATGCCAGGTCCGAGCACAGGAACGCGCCGGCGTTGCCGACTTCATCGATGGTCACGTTACGACGCAGAGGGGTCTGCGCTTCGTTGGCGGCCAGCATTTTGCGGAAGTTCTTGATGCCGGACGCGGCGAGGGTGCGGATCGGGCCAGCCGATACGGCGTTGACGCGGGTGCCGTCCGGACCGAGGCTGCCGGCCAGGTAGCGAACACCGGCTTCAAGGCTGGCCTTGGCCATGCCCATGACGTTGTAGTTCGGCATGGTGCGCTCGGCACCCAGGTACGACAGGGTCAGCAGGCTGCCATTGCGGCCTTTCATCATCTCGCGGCCGGCTTTGGCCAGTGCCACGAAGCTGTACGCGCTGATGTCGTGAGCGATGCGGAAGCCTTCACGGGTGGTGGCTTCGGTGAAGTCGCCGTCCAGTTGGTCGCCCGGTGCGAAACCTACCGAGTGAACGATCACGTCCAGGCCGTCCCACTTCTTGCTCAGCGCTTCGAAGACCTTGGCGATCTCCTCGTCGCTGGCCACGTCGCACGGGAAGCACAGCTCAGGGTTGGAACCCCAGCCTTGCGCGAATTCTTCGACGCGACCTTTCAGTTTTTCGTTCTGGTAGGTGAAGGCAAGCTCAGCGCCCTCGCGGTGCATGGCGGCAGCAATGCCGGATGCGATGGACAGTTTGCTGGCGACACCGACGATCAGGACGCGCTTACCGGCGAGAAAACCCATGTGTTGTTCCTCTATCAGATTAATCGACAACGGCTGGTGCCAAAAAGGCGGCTTCCAGCAGCTGCTGTGTATACGGATGTTGCGGTGCTGCGAAGATGTCTTGCGCTGCACCCTGTTCGACCACTTGGCCTTGCTTGACCACCATCAGCTGGTGGCTCAGCGCTTTGACTACCGCCAGGTCATGGCTGATAAACAAATACGTCAGGTTGTACTTGGTTTGCAGTGACCGCAGCAGCTCCACCACTTGGCGCTGAACGGTGCGGTCGAGGGCCGAAGTCGGCTCGTCCAGCAAAATCAGCGCCGGTTTTAACACTAATGCCCGGGCAATGGCGATTCTTTGCCGCTGCCCCCCGGAAAATTCATGGGGGTAGCGGTGCCGGGTGTCCGGATCCAGACCTACCTCCTTGAGTGCCTCGATGACCGCCGATTCCTGCTCCACCGGCGTGCCCATCTTGTGAATGCGCAAGCCCTCGCCGACGATGTCACACACCGACATGCGCGGGCTCAGGCTGCCGAAGGGGTCCTGGAACACCACCTGCATCTGGCGCCGCAGCGGGCGAACCTGCTGTTGCGTCAGGGAGTCTAGCGGCTTGCCCTGAAAGCGTATGTCACCGTCGCTACCGATCAGCCGAAGAATGGCCAGCCCCAGCGTCGATTTGCCTGAACCGCTTTCACCGACGATGCCCAGGGTCTGACCCTTGGGCAGGCTGAAGTGAATGCCGTCCACCGCCTTGACGTGATCGACCGTGCGCTTGAACAGGCCCTTCTTGATCGGAAACCAGACCCGCAGGTTGTCGACTTCCAGCATCGGCGGCCCCGCAGGGTTGTCGGCCGGCCCGCCTGTGGGCTCGGCGCTGAGCAACTCTTTGGTGTACGGATGCTGCGGCGAACGGAACAGCGCCTCGCAAGATGCCTGTTCGACGATGCATCCGCGCTGCATGACACATACGCGATTGGCTATTTGTCGAACCACGTTCAAATCATGGCTGATCAACAGCAGCGCCATGCCCAGGCGGCCCTGCAGTTCCTTGAGCAATTCGAGGATTTTCAGCTGCACCGTGACGTCCAGCGCCGTGGTCGGCTCGTCGGCGATCAGCAGCTCCGGCTCGTTGGCTAGCGCCATGGCGATCATCACCCGCTGTCTCTGACCGCCGGAGAGCTCGTGAGGCAGCGCCTTGAGGCGTTTGCGCGGCTCGGGGATGCCCACCAGCTCAAGCAGCTCCAGCGTGCGCAGCGTGGCGGCCTTGCCGGTCAGGCCCTTGTGCAGTCCGAGCACTTCGTTGATCTGCTTTTCGATGGACTGCAGCGGATTCAACGAGGTCATCGGCTCCTGAAAAATCATGGCGATGTGATTGCCGCGAATGGCCCGCAGGCGCTTTTCGCTGGCGGTTAGCATGTCGTGGCCGGCGTAACGAATGGTCCCGGTGGGATGGGTCGCCAGCGGGTAGGGCAGCAGTCGCAGGATCGAGTGGGCGGTGACGGATTTGCCCGAGCCACTTTCGCCCACCAGCGCCAGGGTTTCGCCCTTGCGGATGTCGAAGCTGATGCCCTCGACCACGCGCTGGCGCTTCTCGCCGGTAATGAACTCCACGGACAGGTCGCGGACTTCGATCAGATTGTCCTGCTTCATCTCATTTCCTCGGGTCGAACGCGTCGCGGGCGGATTCGCCGATGAACACCAGCAGGCTCAGCATCAGCGCCAGCACGGCGAAGGCGCTGATGCCCAGCCACGGCGCTTGCAGGTTGGATTTGCCCTGGGCCACCAGTTCGCCCAGCGACGGCGAGCCGGCGGGCAGGCCGAAGCCGAGGAAGTCCAGCGCGGTCAGGGTGCCAATCGCGCCGGTGAGGATGAACGGCATGAAGGTCATGGTCGAGACCATGGCGTTGGGCAGGATGTGACGGAACATGATCGCGCCGTTCTGCATGCCCAGCGCACGGGCCGCGCGCACATATTCCAGGTTGCGGCCGCGCAGGAACTCGGCCCGCACCACGTCCACCAGACTCATCCAAGAGAACAGCAGCATGATGCCCAGCAACCACCAGAAGTTGGGCTGCACGAAACTGGCGAGGATGATCAGCAGGTACAGCACCGGCAGCCCGGACCAGATTTCCAGGAAGCGTTGCCCCACCAGGTCCACCCAGCCGCCATAAAAGCCCTGCAGGGCACCGGCGATTACGCCGATGATCGAGCTCAGCACCGTCAGCGTCAGGGCGAACAGCACCGAGATCCGAAAGCCGTAGATGACCCGGGCGAGCACGTCGCGGCCCTGGTCGTCGGTGCCGAGCAGGTTTTCCCGGGATGGTGGGCCCGGCGCCGGGACTTTCAGGTCGTAGTTGATGCTCTGGTAGCTGAAGGGTATCGGTGCCCACAGGGTCCAGCCGCCTTTCGCGGCCAGCAGTTCCTTGATGTACGGGCTCTTGTAGTTGGCTTCCAGCGGGAATTCGCCGCCGAAGGTGGTCTCGGGGTAACGCTCGAACACCGGGAAGAACCACTGGCCGTCATAGCGCACTGCCAGCGGCTTGTCGTTGGCGATCAGCTCAGCGCCCAGGCTTGCGCCGAACAGGATCAGAAACAGCCACAGCGACCACCAGCCGCGCTTGTTGGCCTTGAACCGGGCAAAGCGGCGTCGATTGAGAGGGGACAACGTCATATCAATGATCCCTGCTTTCGAAGTCGATACGCGGGTCAACCAGGGTGTAGGTCAAGTCGCCGATCAATTTCACCACCAGCCCCAGCAACGTGAAGATGAACAGCGTGCCGAACACCACCGGGTAGTCGCGGTTGATGGCCGCTTCAAAGCTCATCAGGCCCAGGCCGTCCAGAGAGAAGATCACTTCCACCAGCAGCGAACCGGTGAAAAAGATGCCAATGAAGGCCGACGGGAAACCTGCGATCACTAGCAGCATCGCGTTACGGAACACGTGACCGTAGAGCACGCGGTGCTGGGACAGGCCCTTGGCCTTGGCGGTGATGACGTATTGCTTGCCGATCTCATCGAGAAAGCTGTTCTTGGTCAGCAAGGTCATGGTCGCGAAGTTGCCGATCACCAGCGCCGTGACCGGCAGCGCCAAATGCCAGAAGTAATCGCCGATCTTGCCCAGCCAGCTCATCTCGTCAAAGTTGTTGGAGGTCAGCCCGCGTAACGGGAACCAGTCGAAATAGCTGCCGCCGGCAAACACCACGATCAGCAGGATGGCGAACAGAAATGCCGGGATCGCGTAGCCGACGATGATGGCCGAACTGGTCCAGACGTCGAAATGGCTGCCGTGCCGCGTGGCCTTGGCGATCCCCAGCGGGATCGACACCAGGTACATGATCAGCGTGCTCCACAGCCCGAGGGAAATGGACACCGGCATCTTTTCTGCAATCAGGTCGATGACCTTGGCGTCGCGGAAAAAGCTGTCGCCAAAATCCAGCTGTGCGTAATTCTTGATCATGATCCACAAACGTTCCGGCGCCGATTTGTCGAAGCCGTACATGTGCTCGATTTCTTTCACCAGGCCGGGGTCCAGGCCTTGGGCGCCGCGATAGGTCGAACCGGCGACCGCCACCTCGGCACCGCCGCCTGCGATCCGGCTGGTGGCGCCTTCGAAGCCTTCCAGTTTGGCGATCATCTGCTCGACAGGCCCACCGGGCGCGGCCTGGATGATCACGAAATTGATGAGCAAAATGCCGAACAGCGTCGGAATGATCAGCAGCAGGCGCCGGAAAATGTAGGCCAGCATGTTATTGCTCCGCGCTCGCCGGCTTGGCGTCGGCGTCAGGCTTGGGCGCGGCATCCAGCGGGATGGCCGGCTTGGCGTCGGGCTTGACCCACCAGGTCATGTTGCCGACGTCGTACAGCGGCGAGACCTTGGGATGACCGATGTGGTCCCAGTAGGCCACGCGCCAGGTCTTGATGTGCCAGTTGGGGATCACGTAATAGCCCCACAGCAACGCGCGATCCAGCGCACGGGTGTGCTCGATCAGGCTTTGCCGCGAATCGGCGTTGATCAGCCCGTTGACCAGCGTATCCACCGCCGGGTTTTTCAGGCCCAGCACGTTATAGCTGCCGGGTTTGTCGGCACTGGCCGAATCCCAATATTCGCGCTGCTCGTTACCCGGCGAACTGGATTGCGGGAAACTGCCGACGATCATGTCGTAGTCCCGGGAGCGGCGGCGGGTGATGTACTGCGACACGTCAACCCGGCGAATCTCCAGATTGATGCCGATGTCACTCAAGTTGCGCTTGAACGGCAACAGCACCCGTTCGAATTCGGTCTGGGCCAGCAGGAATTCGAGGGTGACCGGCTTGCCTTCGGCGTCGACCATCTTGTCGCCAACGATCTTCCAGCCGGCCTCCTTCAACAGCTGGAACGCCTTGCGCTGCTGCTCGCGGATCATGCCGCTGCCGTCGGTGACCGGCAGTTTGAATTCGTCAGTGAAGACCTGCGGCGGGAGCTGATCGCGCAGCGGTTCCAGGATCTTCAGCTCTTCAGGTGAGGGCAGGCCGTGGGCGCCCATGTCCGAGTTGTCGAAGTAGCTTTTGGTCCGGGTGTAGGCCCCATTGAACAGCTGCTTGTTGGTCCATTCGAAATCCAGCAACAGGCTCAGGGCCTGACGCACGCGAACGTCCTGGAAGATCGGTTTGCGCAGGTTGAAGATAAAACCCTGCATGCCCTGCGGGTTGCCGTTGGGGATTTCCTCGCGGATCAAGCGGCCTTCTTTTACGGCAGGCGTGTCGTAGGCGGTGGCCCAGTTCTTCGCGCTCATTTCCAGCCAGTAGTCAAATGCGCCGGCTTTCATCGCTTCCAGCGCCACGGTGTTGTCGCGGTAGTAATCCGTGGTCAAGGTGTCGAAGTTGTAGAACCCCTTGTTCACCGGCAGGTCCTTGCCCCAGTAATCCTTGACCCGCTCGTAGCGCACCGAGCGTCCGGCCTTGACCTCCGCCACCTTGTACGGCCCGCTGCCCAGCGGGATCTCCAGATTGCCCTTGCTGAAATCGCGCCCCTCCCACCAATGCTTGGGCAGCACTGGCAACTGGCCGAGGATCAGTGGCAGCTCGCGGTTGTTGGTGTGCTTGAACTTGAACAATACCTTGAGCGGGTCTTCGGCAATGACTTGATCGACGTCGGCGTAGTAGCTGCGATACAGGGGCGAGCCGTCCTTGATCAGGGTCTGGAAACTGAACACGACGTCGTCGGCCCGCACCGGGTGGCCGTCATTGAATTTCGCTTCCGGGCGCAGATAGAACCGCACCCAACTGTTGTCCGGGGCCTTTTCGATTTTGCCGGCGATCAGGCCGTATTCGGTGAACGGTTCATCCAGGCCCTGGCGGGCGAGGGTGTCGTAGATCAGGCCGATGTCATCAGCCGGCACGCCCTTGTTGATGAACGGGTTGAGGCTGTCGAAACTGCCGAAACCGGCCTGGCGGAACAGGCCGCCCTTGGGCGCATCGGGGTTGGCGTAATCGAAGTGCTTGAAATTGGCCGGGTACTTGGGGGCCTCGTTGTACAGGGTCAGGGCGTGCTCGGGGGCGGCCACGGCTGAGCAGGCAATGCCCAGCAGAAACACACCGCCAGCCTGCGTGAACAGGGAGCGAAGGGCAGTCATTGAGGGTTCTCCAAAGGCTTGAGCCACCACGCACGCAGGCCCAGGGTGTAGGGCGGGGTGGTGACCATGACGAACCGGTTGCGGTACGCCAGACGGTGATTATTGAGGTACCAGTTCGGGATCATGTAGTGCTGCCACAGCAGGACCCGGTCCAGGGCCCTGGTCGCGGCGACCTGATCGTCCCGGGTCTTGGCCGCGAGCAATTGATTGAGCAGGTTGTCGACCACGGGATTGGCGATGCCCGCATAGTTTTTACTGCCCCGGATGCCGGCCTGGCTGGAGTGGAAGTATTGCCACTGCTCCAGGCCCGGGCTCAGGGTCTGATTGAGGGTCATCAGGATCATGTCGAAATCGAACTGGTCCAGCCGCTGTTTGTATTGCGCGCGATCCACGGTGCGCAGCCTCGCGTCGATGCCGATGCGCGTGAGGTCTTCGATGTAGGGCTGCAGGATCCGTTCGAGATTCGGGTTGACCAACAGTATTTCAAAACGCAACGGCTGGCCGTTCTGCGCTGTCAGGTGGCCGTCGGCATACTTGAAGCCGGCTTCGGCGAACAGGCCCAGGGCCTTGCGCATGGTGTCGCGGGGGATGCCGCCGCCGTCGGTTTTCGAGACGCTGAACGGCTGGGTGAACAGGTTGGGCGGCAACTGCTCGCGGTAAGGCGCCAACGACAGGAACTCGCCGCCCACGGGCAGGCCGGTCGCTGAAAATTCACTGTTGGGGTAGTAGCTGGTGGAACGCTTGTAGGCGTCGTTGAACAGCGTGCGGTTGGTCCACTCGAAATTGAACATCAGCCCCAGGGCTTCGCGCACCTTCACGTCGGCGAAGGTCGCGCGCCGGGTGTTCATGAACAAGCCCTGTGTCTGCGTGGGGATTTTGTGGGTGATCTGGGCCTTGATCACCTTGCCGTCGGCCACTGCCGGGAAGTTGTAACCGGTGGACCAGTTTTTTGCCTGGTGCTCGATGTAGATATCGAATTCGCCGGCCTTGAACGCCTCGAACGCCACGTCGGCGTCGCGGTAGAACTCGACCTCGACCCGGTTGAAGTTGTATTTACCGCGATTGACCGGCAGGTCCTTGCCCCAGTAATCCTTGACCCGTTCGAAAACCAGGCTGCGGCCGGGATGAACCTGCGTGATGCGGTACGGCCCACTGCCCAGCGGCGGCTCGAAGGTGGTGGCCTTGAAGTCGCGGTTCTTCCAGTAGTGCTGAGGCAGGACCGGCAATTCCCCCAGGCGCAGAATCAATAATGGGTTGCCGCTGCGCTTGAGCACGAAGCGAATCCGGTGACGGTTGAGGATGTCCACCCGCTGCACTTCCTGTAGCGCGGTACGGTATTGCGGGTGGCCGTCCTTGAGCAGGGTCCGGTAGGAAAAGGCGACGTCGTAGGCGGTAATCGGCTTGCCGTCATGAAAGCGCGCTTCGGGCCGCAGATTGAACACCACCCAGCTGCGGTCTTCGCTGTATTCCACCGATTTGGCAATCAGGCCGTAGCTGGAGGTCGGCTCGTCGCCGGAAGGGTCGTACTGACCAGTGCCGACCATCAACGGTTCGTTCAGCTCATTGACGCCGTACTGACCGAAATTGGGGGTCGAAATCGGGCTGCTGCCCTTGAAGGTGTAGGGGTTGAGCGTGTCGAAGGTGCCGAACGCCATGATTCGCAGGGTGCCAGCCTTCGGCGCCTCGGGATTGACCCAGTCGAAATGCGTAAAACTGGCCGGGTACTTGAGGACACCGAACTGTGCGTAGCCATGGCTTTCGCTGACGGTTGCGGCGGCTGTCGAGCTCAAGACCAGACTGATGATCAGCAGGCAAGGGCGTATCAAATCGAGGTTCGATCCAGGCAGCGGTCGGTCACAGTAACAGCTTGTATCGGCTGGAAAAAGAGTGGTTGTGAATGGTGTTGTGTGGAAGCGAACATCCGAGGATGTAGGAGCGCGCTTGCCCGCGATTAAGGTGTGTCAGGTGATGAATCCGTCACAGACAAAACCCGATCGCGGGCAAGCGCGCTCCTACAAGTATTTGGTCGGATCAAGGCTCAATGCGGCAGGTAGACGGTCAAGGTCTGCCCCGGCTTCAACGCCTGGCCGCTGCGCGGGTTCCAGCGCTTGAGATGTTGCATCTCGACGTTGAACCGCTTGGCCACCAGATACAGCGAGTCGCCTTTCTGGATTTTGTACTGCATGGTTTTCTGGTCGGCTTCCTTGCTGCTGGTGCCTTTGCTGGCAACGGCTTGCGCGCGGGTGCCGGCTTTGGCGGGCTTGCTGTTGTCCTGGATGACCAGCGTCTGACCGACCTTGAGGTTCTGGCCGGACAGCTTGTTCCAGTGCTGCAGGTCCTCGACGTCGACCTTGTTGATGCGGGCGATCTGGATCAGGTTGTCGCCACTTTTGACCTTGTAACTGCGGCTGCGTGCAGGTCGGGTGTCTTGCTCCGCGATTTCCTGAAACACAGGCACGTCGGGGCTAAGGCCCGGCTTGACCGGAATCGTCAGCGCCTGGCCACGGCGCAGGTGCGTGCTGGTGAGCTTGTTCAAATCCTTGAGGGTCGAGGTCGAGACCTGATACCGACTGGCGATGGTTGCCAGGCTGTCGCCTTTGCGCACCCGGTATTGCTGCCAGTCGATCAGGTCGGCCGGCTTCATGTTCAACAGGCTGGCGGTCAGCAGCTGCGACTTGGAGGTGGGCACCAGCAGGTGCTGCGGGCCGTCGATGGTCAGGCGTTTCTTGAAGGCAGGGTTGAGCTGGATCAGCTCGTCTTCGTCGATGTTTGCCATCGCCGCGACCTTCGACAGGTCCATGCGCTGGTTGAGTTCCACCACCTGGAAGTACGGCTGGTTGGCGATCGGGTTGAGATTGACCCCGTACGCCTCCGGCGACAGCACCACCTGCGACAGCGCCAGCAGCTTGGGCACGTAATCGCGGGTTTCCTGGGGCAGGGGCAGGTTCCAGTAGTCGGTGGGCAGGTTCAGTTTGTCGTTGCGCTCGATGGCACGGGCCACGGTGCCTTCGCCGGCGTTATAGGCCGCCAGGGCCAGCAGCCAGTCGCCGTTGAACATGTCGTGCAGCTTGGTCAGGTAATCCAGAGCGGCCGTGGTGGATGCCGTGATGTCGCGACGACCGTCGTAGAAATTGGTTTGACGCAGATTGAAATAGCGACCGGTGGACGGGATGAATTGCCAGATACCGGCGGCATCGCTGCGTGACAGCGCCATGGGGTTGTACGCGCTTTCAATGACCGGCAGCAGGGCCAGTTCCAGCGGCATGTTGCGTTCTTCCAGGCGCTCGACGATGTAGTGCATGTACAGGCTGCCGCGTTCGCCGGCGGTTTCCAGGAAAGAAGGGTTGTTGGCGTACCACAAGCGCTGCTGCTCGATGCGCGGGTTGAGGTCGTTGCCTTCTTGCAGCTGGAAACCTTCACGGATCCGTTCCCAGACGTCGTGCGGCGGCGTCTGGGGCTTGGGTTTGCGGGCGAGGAAAACGGGCTTTTGCTTGATCTTGACCGAAAGATTCGGGGCCGGGGTCGCGTTGCTGGCCTCCAGACTGCTGGTGGTCTGGCAGCCCGCCAAGGTGGCGCTCGCGACGACCGCGAGCGCTTGGGCCAACCGAGTCAATGCGTCGGAATTAAAGGTTCTGCTTATAGATGACGACATTGGCTGGGGGATAGTTCCAGTCGAAAATGTCGGGCGATTCTAGAAATTACATTAACAACGGTCAACCTTTCAGAATATTTGTACCGATTGGCCACTGTCTTAGAACTTATCTTTCCAGCCGCGCAACGCGGTGAACACCGCCACAGGGCTCGTATTATCAGTTCCGCTCCGTTCGTCTGCTTTTTCTTTCACCGCCGCAATGTCCACCCGCAGGAACGGGTTGGTTTTGCGTTCCAGGGCTAAATTTGAAGGCAGGCTGATGCGGTTTTGGTTGCGCCATTGCGTCACCTGCTCGAAGCGCGCACGCACATCGGGGTTGTCCGGCTCGACCGCTACCGCAAAACGCAGGTTGCTCAGGGTGTATTCGTGGGCGCAATACACCAGGGTGTTGCCAGGAAGTTCGGCCAGGCGCCCAAGGGAGTGATCCATCTGTTGCGGGGTGCCCTCGAACAGTCGACCGCAGCCGGCGGCAAACAGGGTGTCACCGCAGAACAACAGGGGCGCTTGCGGGTCGTCGTGGTAGAACGCGATATGGCCGAGCGTGTGGCCGGGCACCGCATAGACGCCGAAGGTCAGGCCGAGTACGGTGAGCGAGTCGTTGTCGTTGAGCGACACGTCGCGCACGGGCGTGTGTTCCGCGGCCGGGCCGTAGACTTTGGCGCCGCTGAGGCTTTTCAGCTGTTCGACGCCCCCGGTGTGATCGGCATGGTGATGGGTGACCAGAATGTCGGTCAGCTGCCACTCGGGATGTTGCGCAAGCCAGGCGATGACTGGCCCGGCGTCCCCCGGATCGACCACGGCGCACTGTTTGCTGGACGCATCGTGTAACAGCCAGATGTAATTGTCGCTAAAAGCGGGCAGGGCAAGGATCTGTATCATTCGGGTCGCCTCGCTGGAAACAAAGTCGCATCTTAGAGTCTCACTTCGTTCCAGGCGAGCACCTCTCGCGAGATCATTCATGGAGACCGGTAATGACCGATGAAGCGTTTGCCCAGGCCGACCCCGAATGGCTTGAGTTGATCAGCTCAGCACGTGAATGGCTGTCCGGGCCGCTGGGGCAATTGTTGCTGCAAGCCGAACGGCGCGTGCTGGAGGAAGAGCTTGAGCGGTTCTTCGGCGGTTATCTGGTGCATTACGGCCCCTCCGCCGAAACACCGCCCGCCGCCAAGCAAGTGCAGCGCAACGTTCGCCTGGGCGCTCCGCTGCCGGGCGTCGAGATCGTCTGCGAAGAGCAGGCCTGGCCGTTGAGCGAGCACGCGGCCGATGTGGTGGTGATGCAACACGGCCTGGATTTCTGCCTGTCGCCCCACGGTCTGCTGCGGGAAGCGGCGAGCAGCGTCAGGCCCGGCGGGCACTTGCTGATCGTCGGGATCAACCCCTGGAGCACCTGGGGGATTCGTCATCTGTTCGCCCATGACGGCCTGCGCCGGGCGCGTTGCATCTCGCCTTCACGGGTGGGTGACTGGCTGAACCTGCTGGGCTTCGCGCTGGAGAAACGCCGCTTCGGGTGCTATCGTCCGCCGCTTGCCTCACCCACCTGGCAGTCCCGTCTGGCGGGGCTCGAGCGTCTGGGCGACGGCTGGCAAAGCCCTGGTGGCGGCTTTTACGTGCTGGTGGCGCGCAAACTGATGGTCGGATTACGGCCTGTGCGCATGCCGCGCCGCGAACCCATGGGCCAGTTGCTGCCCCTGCCGATGGCCAAGGTCAACCGGCGCAGCCCGGAGCCTTGACAGCCAGACCCCCTGTGGTGAGAAGACCCCTTATTCTGGAAACGTCTCATGAGTGAAACCGTTGAACTCTTCTCCGACGGCGCCTGTAAAGGCAACCCCGGCCCGGGCGGCTGGGGCGCGTTGCTGGTGTGCAAGGGCGTGGAGAAAGAACTGTGGGGCGGCGAAGCCAACACCACCAACAACCGCATGGAATTGACCGGCGCCATCCGTGGCCTCGAAGAGCTCAAGCGTTCGTGTGAAGTGACGCTGGTCACCGACTCCCAATACGTCATGAAGGGCATCACCGAATGGATGCCCAACTGGAAAAAGCGCGGCTGGAAAACAGCGGCCAAGGAACCGGTGAAAAACGCCGATCTGTGGCAATTGCTGGATGAACAGGTCAACCGCCACAAAGTGACCTGGCAATGGGTCCGCGGCCACATCGGCCACCCCGGCAACGAACGGGCCGACCAACTGGCCAATCGCGGGGTCGACGAAGTGCGCGGGATCAAGCGCGGTTGATAGCCCGACGTCGACGCCGCACTGTCTCGAAATACCCGGGTGTGTGGGAGGGAGCTTGCTCGCGATTCAATATCCGGCACGATATGCGTTGGGTGTAGCCGCTTTCGCGAGCAAGCTCCCTCCCACAGGAACCAGCCCGTTTGGCATGCTAAGATTCGCGCCTGGCGCTGAGGCGGTAAGCAATGACTGTACAAAACACCCTTGAACGAAAAATAGTCCTCGATACCGAGACCACCGGCATGCCCGTGACCGATGGTCATCGGGTGATCGAGATCGGTTGCGTTGAGGTCATCGGCCGTCGCCTGACCGGGCGGCATTTCCATGTGTACCTGCAACCGGACCGTGGCAGTGACGAGGGCGCGATTGGCGTCCACGGCATCACTGACGAATTCCTGATCGGCAAACCGCGCTTCGCCGAAGTCGCCGACGAGTTCTACGAGTTCGTCAAAGGCGCACAGCTGATCATCCACAACGCCGCGTTCGACGTGGGCTTCATCAATAACGAATTTGCGTTGATCGGTCAGACCGATCGCGCCGACGTCACCACCTACTGCACCGTGCTCGACACCCTGGCCATGGCCCGGGAGCGGCATCCGGGGCAGCGCAACAGCCTCGATGCCCTGTGCAAGCGCTACGGCGTCGACAACTCCAACCGGGAGCTGCACGGCGCACTGCTCGACTCCGAGATTCTGGCAGACGTTTATCTAGCGATGACCGGCGGCCAGACGACCTTGTCGCTGGCGGGCAATAACGACGGGGAAGGTGGTGCCGATCGGCCGAGCGAGATTCGGCGCGTGGCCAACCGCACCCCCGGGCCGATCATCCACGCGTCCGACAGCGAACTGGCCGAGCACCAGGCACGCCTGGCGATCATCGCCAAGTCCGCCGGTGCGCCGTCGCTGTGGGTGCAGTTGCTCGAAGCCCGGGAACAAGCCTCTGTGGCGTGAAGGCGAATGCACTCGGGGGCGATCCTTGAGTGCGTGCCTCTCTTGATCGGCGGTGCAGGCCTGACATGACTGACTCTCCCTCGACATCCTCCGCCTTGAGCATTCGCGTCGCTGACGAACGCTTCGAGGACTACATCCTCAACAGCGAATTCACCTTCACCGTGTCCGGTTATGCCCGGGTCCAGATCGGCAAGCCGGTGGATCAGTGGCGCATCGACCCGGTCGAGCCGTACGTGAAAAACTACGGGATCGATTCAGAGGAGTTCTGCGACTACCGCGACCGCGCTGACAGCACCGTGCTGGTGGCCTGGCTCGGCGAGCAGGCGGTGGGGCACATTGTCCTGAGCACGTACTGGAATGGATTTGCGCACATCGACGAGTTGGCGGTGGACGCCACGTTCAGACGCACCGGCGTGGCCCGCTCGCTGCTGGACGTCGCGCAGTTCTGGAGCCATAAACATCACCTTCCCGGCATCATGCTGGAAACCCAGAACAACAACCTGGCGGCCTGTCGGCTGTATGAAAACTACGGGTTCATCGTCGGAGGCGTCGATCACTTGCTGTATCGAGCGATCGATCCGACGAGCGCAGAAGTGGCGATATTCTGGTATCTGGTGTTTGAGGACGATCGGGCAGACGATCTGTAGGAGCGCGCTTGCCCGCGATGACGGTGGGGCGGTCGAGAAATGCTTTCGCGGGCAAGCGCGCTCCTACAGCGCAATGCTGACTCAGGAAACTCGCGTGATCTTGATCCCGGACTGGAGCAGTTCGAAATCATCGCCACCCAGGTGGTTGACGCGGTCGCCAATGGCCAGTCGATAGGTGGATTTTGGCTCCGTGCCAGCCTCGACAGGCTGTGATTCACGGAACTCATGCACAGGGTAGACGCGACCTTCTGCGTCTCTGGCATGAAATTGTCCAACTAGAACTGAAGCCATTTGCTTTGTAACCTCTGGAAATAATTACGCGTTTCGCCCGCATCGTACCACTGCACGCTGACAATCCGTGGCCGCTTGTAAGGTAAGTCGCAAAGATATGTAGCTCGTTTCGCGATTATGCCTTCAGACCGTTGTTTTGAAGGGTAGTTTTCCGTGGGGGAAAATATAGTCGCCACTGACCGCATGCCGCCGCACGCAGGGGGGTTGGGCGAAAAATATCGGGCAATTCGATCATGATGACGCACATTCTGACCGGAACACTTTCAGCGTTTGATCTATAACTGTCAGCTCACTCATCACCCAAAAAGGCATGTTCATGAGCCAGGTTCATACGATCGCAGTCATCGTCGGCAGTCTGAGAAAGGATTCCATCAACCGCAAGGTCGCCCGCGCCATGGCTGAATTGGCCCCCAGCAGCCTGAAGCTCAAGATCGTCGAAATCGGCGATCTGCCGCTCTACAACGAAGACATCGATCAAGACACGCCTCCCGAATCCTACGCCCGCTTTCGTCAGGAACTGCAGGGCGCGGATGGCTTTCTGTTCGTCACCCCCGAATACAATCGTTCCGTACCCGGCGCGCTGAAAAACGCCATCGACGTCGGCTCGCGTCCCTACGGCAAAAGCGCTTGGGGCAGCGCCAAGCCTGCAGCGGTCGTCAGTGTTTCGCCGGGCGCCATCGGTGGTTTCGGGGCCAACCAGCACTTGCGTCAGTCGTTCGTGTTTTTGAACGTGCTGTGCATGCAGCAGCCTGAGGCGTATCTGGGCAATGCCGGTACGTTCTTCGACGAGCAAGGCAAACTGAACGAAAAGACCCGGCCGTTTCTGCAAGGCATCATCGACGCGTTCGCCGGGCATGTTGAGCGCACGTTGAAGGGTTGATTCGGCATGCCTGCTCATGGCTGATCTGTGGGAGGGAGCTTGCTCGCGAAATCGATGTTGGGCCGAGGCGATTTTTCCGGCCTCGCGGACGTCTCGCGAGCAAGCTCCCTCCCACAATGGTTGGTTCATTCAGGTGGGGAGGCGCAAGGGTTTATTACTGATCGGTCAACGCAAACTGCGTCAGGCAGAACGTGGGGATCGACAGGGCTTCCAGTCGTTGCGAGCCGCCCAGCTCTGGCAGATCAATGATGGCCGCGGCCTCATGGACCTTGGCGCCCATGCGGCGGATCAGGTTGGCGGCGGCGATCAGGGTGCCACCGGTGGCGATCAGGTCATCGAACATCACCACCGAATCGCCATCGCACAAGCTGTCGGCGTGCACCTCCAGATACGCTTCGCCGTACTCGGTTTTGTACGCCTCGGCCAGCACGTCAGCCGGCAGCTTGCCTTGCTTGCGGAACAGCACCAACGGTTTGTTGAGTTCGTAGGCGATGATCGAACCGATCAGGAATCCCCTCGCGTCCATGGCGCCGACGTGGGTGAAATCCGACTCGATGTAGCGCTGCACAAAGCTGTCCATCACCAGTCGCAGGGCTTTTGGCGACTGGAACAGCGGGGTGATGTCGCGAAAAATGACGCCCGGCTTGGGGAAGTCGATCACCGGGCGGATCAGGGATTTGATGCTGAATTCATCGAAAATCATCGAGGGGATCCTGGGCAGGAAAGCCAAACAAAGGCGCTAGTCTAAGCCTGCCCGACGTCCCACGCATCAGCTTTCCAGAGAACCACCTGCCAATGCGCACAGCTGGATCGGGTCGATGATGCGGATTTCCTTGCCCTCGGCGGCGATCAGTTCGTTCTGCTGAAACCGGGTAAACACCCGTGACACCGTTTCCACCGCCAGGCCCAGGTAGTTGCCGATCTCGTTGCGCGACATGCTCAGGCGAAACTGGTTGGCGGAAAACCCCCGAGCCCGGAACCGCGCCGACAGATTGACCAGAAACGTGGCAATGCGCTCATCGGCGGTCTTCTTCGACAGCAGCAGCATCATTTGCTGGTCATCGCGGATTTCCCGGCTCATCACCCGCATCAGTTGACGTCGCAATTGCGGCAGCTGCACGGACAATTCGTCCAGACGTTCGAAAGGGATTTCGCACACCGACGTAGTCTCCATCGCCACCGCTGACACCGGATAGGCCTCGGCGTCCATGCCGGACAGGCCGACCAGCTCGCTGGGCAGGTGAAAGCCGGTGAGCTGTTCCTGGCCGCCATCGCTGAGGCTGAAGGTTTTCAGGGCGCCGGAGCGCACGGCGTAGACCGAGTCGAATCGGTCACCCTGGCGGAACAGGAAGTCGCCTTTTTTCAACGGACGGCCGCGCTTGACGATATCGTCCAGGGCATCCATGTCTTCCAGGTTCAGTGAAAGGGGAAGGCACAACGGGGCCAGGCTGCAATCCTTGCAATGGGCCTGGGTATGAGCGCGCAGTTTCACTGGCTCAGGCATCGAGAATTCCTTGTAAGAAAACACACATAAGTCGTAAGGGTAACGCACTGTTCCTACAGTCGAACAGCATGCGCCTTCCATGGCGCTGTCGTAAGTCCTGCTGTTAGTAGCGCCGTCTCCTAGATCACTCGGGAAAATAGCTGACGATGGCTGACGTTCAGGTAGGCATCGAACACCCCGCAGATCGCGCGTATCAACAACCGGCCCGCCGGGGTGACCTGGATCCCGCGCGCATCGATATTCAATAAGCCGTCTTCGGCCATGTTCAATAGCCGAGGCCACACGTCAGCGAAATAATCCTGAACGACGATGGAGAACGAGCGTTCCACCGTCGCGAAATCCAGGCTGAAGTGGCAAATCAATTGGCCGATGATTGCCCGCCGCAGCCGGTCATCGACATTGCAGCGCAGGCCTCGCTTGGTGGCCAGTTGGTTGCTGGCGAGCTGGCTCTGGTAATCGTTCAGGTCATTGCTGTTCTGCGTGTAGAGGTCGCCGATCTGACTGATGGCCGACACGCCAAGGCCGATCAGGTCGCAATGGCCGTGGGTGGTGTAGCCCTGAAAATTGCGGTGCAGGGAGGCTTCTTCCTGAGCAATCGCCAGGTCATCGTCGGGCAAGGCGAAATGGTCCATGCCGATGTAGCGATAGCCTGCGCCGGTCAGTTGCTCGATGGAGCGCTGGAGCATCCGCAGCTTGTCTTCGGGCGTGGGCAGGTCGGCGCCGTCGATGCGCCGTTGGGGCATGAAGCGCTCCGGCAGGTGCGCGTAATTGAACACCGACAGGCGATCCGGCTGCAGCTCGATGATGTCGTCGACCGTGCGAGCGAAGCCTTCCGGCGTCTGCCGGGGCAGGCCGTAGATCAGGTCGATGTTCACCGAGCGAAATTGCAACGTGCGCGCGGCATCGATGATGGCCTGGGTCTGGTGCCGACTCTGCAACCGGTTGACCGCCCGTTGCACTTCCGGGTCCAGGTCCTGCACGCCGAGGCTGACGCGGTTGAAGCCCAGTTCGCGCAGCAGGCCCATGGTTGACCAATCGGCTTCCCGCGGGTCGATCTCGATGCTGTAGTCGCCGGTGTCATCGTCCAGCAGGGTGAAATGCCGGCGCAGGTGGGCCATCAACTGGCGCAGTTCGGCATGGCTGAGGAAGGTCGGCGTGCCGCCCCCGAAATGCAGCTGCTCGACGACCTGGCCCGGGTCCACGTGACAGGCCAGCAGCTCGATCTCCTGCTGCAAGCGCTGCAAGTAAAGCTGCGCGCGGCCACGGTCCTTGGTGATGACCTTGTTACAGGCGCAGTAGTAGCAGATGTTGGCGCAGAACGGGATGTGCACGTACAGCGACAACGGGCGTTTGGCGATGCGGCTGGTGCGCAGCGCGTGCAGCAGGTCAAACGCGCCGATCTGCGTGTGAAACTGGATGGCGGTGGGGTAGGAGGTGTAACGCGGCCCCGACAGATCGTAGCGGTCGATGAGGTCGGAATCCCAGCGAAGGTCGTCGAGCATGGGAGCGTTCCCGGAAAGGCTGGCAGTGGCGGTCAGTCTAGGGCGTCCGCGATGCCGGGCTATTGATCTGGATCAATGCCCCATCAGCCAGTGCGGATGAGGCAACGGCAGGGTCCACAGGCCGAACACGATCACCAACAGGCCGCCTGCCACCCGAATGCCACGCTGGCGCAGCAGCGCCGTGGTGCGCTCCGCCGCCAGGCCCGTCGCCAGCAAGACCGGCCAGGTGCCCACCCCGAACGCGATCATCAGCAGCGCGCTGTACAGCGCATTGCCCTGGCTCGCCGACCAGAGCAGCGTGCTGTAAACCAGCCCGCACGGCAGCCAGCCCCACATCCCGCCCAGCAACAGGGCGCGGGGCACGCTGGAGACCGGCAGCAGTTTGCTGGCGACCGGTTGAATGTGCCGCCACAGGCCGCGGCCCAGGCTTTCGATGCGGGTCAGGCCGCTCCACCACCCGGCCAGGTACAGGCCCATGGTGATCAGCAGCAGCGCCGCGACCACGCGCAGGATCATGGCGCCGGGGCTGTTGGCCACCGCCCAGCCGGCCAGTCCGATCAGCAGGCCAGCGCAGGCATAACTGAGGATGCGCCCCAGGTTGTACGCCAGCATCAAGCGCAACCGGCGGCTGCGTTGTTCCTTGGGAATCGCCAGGGTCAGCGCGCCCATCAGGCCGCCGCACATGCCCAGGCAATGGCCGCCGCCGAGCAGGCCGAGGATCAGGGCTGAGGCGAGCTGGGGGAGCAGGTCAGACATATGTGCCGCCCGTGCCGACGCCATCGCGGGCAAGCGCGCTCCTGCAGTGAAGTGGGATCCTTTGTAGGAGCGCGTTTGCCCGCGATGGCCTTACTACCGATAACTCATTCATGAGATCGCTGCTTGTCCACGGCGGGCAGCGGTGTTTTACCGGACGCTTCGTCCACGCCAGCCTGGTGATTGGGGTCCTGATCGTCGAACAGAATGCTGTGGGCCGGGCTGTCCAGGTCGTCGTACTGGCCGCTGTCCACGGCCCAGAAGAAGATATAAATCGCGGCCGCCACGATCAGCAGCGCGGCGGGGATCATGATGTAGAGCGCGGGCATAACCCCTCCGAAATCCTGTGCATGCTCAGGTGGCCAGCGTCTGGATGTGACGGCCCGACAGCTTATCGGCTACAGGGCGTGAGAGCCCCTTCACCCGCGTCAAACGCAGCGCATTGAGCACCACCGTCAGCGAACTGATGGACATCCCGACTGCCGCCCACAGAGGCGTGACCCAGCCGAGCGCCGCAAACGGCAACATCAGGCCATTATAGAACCCGGCCCACAGCAGATTCTCGACGATGATCCGGCGGGTTCTTCGGGCGAGACTGAAGGCCTCCACCAGTGCCTGCAAGCGATTGGAAAGCAGCACCGCGTCGGCGCTGGTCTTGGCCAGATCGTTGGCCGAACCCATGGCCACGCTGATGTCGGCGGCCGCGAGCACGGGTACGTCGTTGACCCCGTCGCCGAGCATCAGCACCTTGCGCCCGGTGGCCTGCAGTTGACGCAGCACCGCCAGCTTGTCATCCGGCAGCAACCCGCCGCGCACGTCATCGATACCCAATTGCGCGCCCACGCTGGCCACCATCGGCGAGCTGTCGCCCGAGAGCAGCAGCACGTTCCAGCCGCGGGCTTTGCAGGCCTGCACCAGTGCAGCGGCATCGTCACGCAGGCGATCGTCCAGCACCAGCCACCCCAGCGGCTGGGTTTCGTCGCCCAGCAGCAACCATTGCCCGGGCTCATCCGGCATGGGCGCAACCGGGCAACCGCTGAGCTGGCAGACGAACGCAGGCTGGCCGATGCGCAGTCGGCGGCCCGCCACCACGCCTTCCAGCCCAAGGCCGGGGGTGCTGACGACGTCGTGAGCGGCGACCGGCGCACGGCCGAAGGCGCGGGCAATGGCGTGTTCGGAACGGTTTTCCAAGGCGGCCGCCAGCGCGAGGCAGTCGTCGCTGTTCACGTTCGCCAGCGGCCTGATGGCGCGCAGGGTCAGGCGGCCTTCGGTCAGCGTGCCGGTCTTGTCGAAGATCACCGTGTCGATCTGATTCAGCCCTTCGAGCACATGGCCCCGGGTCAACAGCAGCCCCAGCCTGTGCAGCGTGCCGGTGGCGGCGGTGAGGGCAGTCGGTGTGGCCAGCGACAAGGCACAAGGGCAGGTCGCCACCAACATCGCCAGCACCACCCAGAATGCGCGGGACGAATCTATCTGCCACCACAACACGCCGATCACCGCGGCAAAGAGCAGCGACACCAGCAGAAACCACTGCGCCGCTCGGTCGGCCAGTTGGGCGAGCCTTGGTTTCTCCGATTGCGCGCGTTCCAGCAGGCGGACGATGGCCGACAATCGCGTGTCGTGGCCCAGCGCGGTAACCCGCACCGTCAGGGCACTGTCGACGTTCAGCGTGCCGGCGGTAACGGCATCCCCCACCCGGCGCGGGCGCGGCAGGTACTCGCCGGTCAGCAGGGATTCATCGACGCTGGAGTGACCATCGATGATCTCGCCATCGGCGGGCAACACGGCGCCGGCCTGCACCAGCACCTGGTCGTCGAGCCGGAGTTGCGCCAGCAGGATCCGTTCGCTCTGGCCGTGCGTGTCCAGCCGCAGGCACGACGCCGGCAGCAGATTGACCAGATGGGCGGTGGCGGCCAGGGTGCGTTCCCGGGCGCGGCGCTCCAGGTATCGGCCGGTCAGCAGGAACAGGGCAAACATCCCGACAGCGTCGAAATACAGCTCGCCGACGCCGCTGATGGCAGTCCAGATGCCAGCCAGGTACGCGGCACCGATGGCCAGCGACACCGAGACGTCCATGGTCAGGTGACGGGTGCGCAGGTCGCGCAGGGCGCCTTTGAAAAACGGGGCACAGCTGTAGAACACGATGGGGGTGGTCAGAAACATCGCCACCCAACGCAGGATGGTGTGCATCTGCGGGCTGAGGTCGATGCTGAATTCGGGCCAGGTGGCCATGGTCGCCATCATCGCCTGGAACCACAGCAACCCGGCCACGCCCAGTTGACGCAATGCCCGGCGGTTATCGGCGGCCAGCTGTTCCGCAGCTTTGTCGGGCTGGTAGGGATGGGCGGCGTAACCGATGGCGCGCAGCTCGCCAAGCAAGGTGCTCAGCGGCAGGTCAGCGTCGACCCAGCGTACGTGCAGACGATGATTGGACAGGTTCAGCCGCGCTTGATCGACCCCCGGCATCGCCCGCAAATGACGCTCGATCAACCAGCCGCAGGCCGCGCAACTGATGCCTTCCATCATCAGCGTGGTCTCGGCAAACGCGTGGTCGTGGCGCACGAACGGGGCTTGCACGTCGGCGCGATCGTAGAGCTGCAATTCGTCGGCGAGCTGTGCCGGCAGTGTCTCGGGATTGGCCGAGGTTTCGCTGCGGTGCCGGTAGTAACCGTCCAGCCCACCCGCAACGATGGCCTGCGCCACCGCCTGGCAACCGGGGCAGCACAGCTCGCGGCGTTCGCCGAGGATGCTCGCCGTGAACCGGCTGCCGGGCGGGACGGGCAGGGCGCAGTGGTAGCAGGGGGTGGGTTGGGTCATGGGCCGTCCACTCACCGCTTCACATCTTCCGCGCCCTGCAGCGGTTCGTCACCCAGCATCAGGTCCTGGTCGTGGCTGACTACTTCCTCCTCGAACATCCGCCAGGTCTGGCCGTTCTCGACCCCCAACAGTTCGACGAAGCGACGACCTTGCACCTTGTCATTCAACTGGCCGACATAGCGACCGGATGGCGAACCGCTGAGGCTGAGCAGGACCTTGCGATCCTTCCCGGGCTGGGTGGGTGATATCAGGTTCAGCTCAAGGGTCGGCGGCTGGCTGTTGCCGGTCAGGCGCACATCGGCTTCGCCGGTCACGTCGTCCAGGTGCACCGTCGCACGCAACGTGAGGGTCTGCGCCAGCAGCTCGCGGTCCAGGGCGCGGTTGATGCCCTTGCCGGCTTCGTAATAGTTGTCGTTGACCAGGTTGTCCGGGTTATTCACCGCGATGGTCACCATCGTCAGGGTCAACGTGACCGAGCAGGCAAGAATGCCGACGATGATCCACGGCCACAGATGCCGGTACCATGGGCTTGAAGCGGTTGCTGCGGGCATGGCGAAGTTCTCTCAGCGTACTTGCGGGCCAATGAATCGGCTCTTGGCCTGTATTTCTGTGCCGCTGTCGTCGGCGTCTCTCAGGATGAACGTCACCTCATTGGCGCTGGACGGCAGCCGCTCCGGCGCCGCCGACAGCTCCACCGGCTGCGTGAGGATGTCCCCGGCGGCCACCTTGATCTCACGCCGGCCTTGCAGCCTGAGGTCCGGCAACCCGGTTGCTTCAAGCAGGTAGGTGTGGTCGATCTGGTCCTTGTTCATGATTTTCAGGCTGTAGACGTTTTCGATGCGGCCTTCGGCGTTCTCGCGGTACAGCACGCGGTCTTTGCTGACGTCGAAACCCACCAGCGAGCGCATGAAAAACGCCCCCACCAGAAACCCGATCATTGCCAGCAGCACCACGGCATAGCCAATCAGGCGCGGACGCAGTGTGTGGGTCACCTGCCCGGACAGGTTGTGCTCGGTGGTGTAGCTGATGAGCCCGCGCGGGTAGGCCATTTTGTCCATGATGGTGTCGCAGGCGTCGATGCAGGCCGCGCAGCCGATGCACTCGATTTGCAGGCCGTCGCGGATGTCGATGCCGGTGGGGCAGACTTGTACGCACATAGTGCAATCGATGCAATCGCCTAGCCCGTGGGCCTTGTAGTCCAGTTCTTTTTTGCGCGGCCCGCGTTTCTCGCCACGGCGTGGGTCGTAGGACACGATCAGCGTGTCCTTGTCGAACATCACACTTTGAAAACGCGCGTACGGGCACATGTAAATGCACACCTGCTCGCGCAGCCAGCCCGCGTTGCCGTAGGTCGCGAGGGTGAAAAAGCCGACCCAGAAATACGACCAGCCATCGGCCTGCCCGGTGAAGAATTCGATGACCAGCTCGCGAATGGGGGAGAAGTAGCCTACAAAGGTCAGGCCGGTGACGAACCCGATGAGCAGCCACAGGCCGTGCTTGGCCAGCTTGCGCGTGAACTTGCCGGCCGTCATGGGGGCTTTGTCGAGCTTCATCCGCTGGTTGCGGTCGCCTTCGGTGACCTTTTCGCACCACATGAAAACCCACGTCCACACGCTCTGCGGGCAGGTGTAACCACACCAGACACGCCCGGCATACACGGTGATAAAGAACAGCCCGAAGGCGCTGACGATCAGAATGCCCGACAGCAGAATGAAATCCTGGGGCCAGAACGTGGCGCCGAAAATATAGAACTTGCGCTCCGGCAGGTTCCACCAGACTGCCTGATGCCCGCGCCAGTCCAGCCAGACCGTGCCGAAATACAGCGCAAACAACAACGCGCCGCCGCCCATGCGCAGGTTGCGAAAAAGACCGGTGAACGCCCGGGTGTAGATCTTTTCCCGAGAGGCGTAGAGGTCGACCGTGTCACCGTCTTTCTTCGCCGGCGGCGTGACGTTGTGTACCGGAATCTGGTTGCTCATCGGTGCATCCCACGGCGGTGGAAAAGTGCCCCGGCCAGTGCGTGCCGGTCGGGGTCATTGAGTCGCTCTGATGCCGAAAATGTTACTGTTTTGACGTTAGTCGATAGAGACGGACACTTGCCTGACTCCATGCCGATTCTGCCCAGAGAACCACAGGCTCTGCGGCCACCCCGACTTCACGCGGAGCGTTGGGGGTAGGGGCGCCTGGGTTTTAGCATGGGCTAGCGCCACAGCTCAGGGCAGAGGGTTAGAATTGCGACTGGGTCTGGGCAAAACTCCAGTAGCCTGACTCAGGAAAAATCCTGTTGACGCCGTCTTGGGGCGCGCGTAACTCGATCAAGCTCCGAGTCAAGGTCGATATTCTCTCCATCTGGCATCGCGAGCAGCTCGGCGATGGTGTTGGCATCAATATTCTGGGGCGGCGTGGTTTTCTCTTTTTTTTCAGTCATATGACTCCCTGTGGATCATTGGACCGCTGGCTTGTTGTCATAGCGTGTCCGGGCTTTCTAGGAATGTCGATTGTACTGAGGCCTGTTGTTCAAGGTGTTTCAAGCTTACGTTCAACAGCTGATGTGTCGGCACTCATGGGACCTACCTTATCCAGTTACTGACTATCGTCTGTCGCCTTCTCCCCATGAGAAAGGCTGTACACATACGCCGCCAGCAAATGAACCTTGTCATTGCCCTGCAACTGTTCCTGCGCCGGCATCTGGCCCTGGCGGCCGTAGCGGATGGTCTGTTGCAGCTGGGCGAAGCTTGAGCCGTAGATGAAGGCGCCGGGGTGAGTCAGGTCGGGGGCGCCCATGGCAACGGTGCCTTTGCCCTCCGGCCCATGACAGGCGACGCAGTTGGCGGCGAAGATCTTCTGCCCGGCGGCCGGGTCGGCTTTCGCCTCCGCTGGCAGCTGGCGGCCGTCCAGCTGGGTCAGGACGAAGGCCGACACGTCGCGCACGCCTTGATCGCCAACGACGTCGCCCCAGGCGGGCATTACCGCATGGCGGCCGCCCATGATGGTGGTCTTGATGGTTTCCGGCTCGCCGCCCCAGCGCCAGTCGGCGTCGGTCAGATTGGGGAAGCCGTACGCGCCTTTGGCGTCGGAGCCGTGGCACACCGAGCAGTTGGAGGCAAACAGCCGGCCGCCCATTTTCAGCGCTTGCGGGTCCCGGGCGACGTCTTCGATGGGCATGGCAGCGAATTTGGCGAAAATCGGGCCGAAGCGGGCGTCCGAACGGGCCATTTCCTTTTCCCATTCATGCACGCCGGTCCAGCCTTGTTCGCCGTTGGAGAACTGCACCTGTTTGTCGTTATCGACGTAATCGTAGCCCGGCAGCAGCCCTTTCCAGTTGCCCAGGCCCGGGTACAACACCAGATAGCCCAGGGCGAAGACGATGGTGCCGACGAACAGCATGAACCACCATTTGGGCAGCGGGTTGTCGTACTCCTCGATGCCGTCGAACGAATGGCCGACCGTTTCATCGGTGGTGTCGGCACGCTGGCCCTTGCGAGTGGCAAACAACAACCAGCTCAGGCAGAAAATCGTGCCCAGGGTGAGGACGGTGACGTACAGGCTCCAGAACGTGCTCATGGCTTGTTGCTCCTGGCCGCCTTTGCCTGCTCCAGTTGTTTGATGGCCTCGGGGTCATCGGCAAACGGCAACAGGGTCGCGTCGTCGAATTCAGCTTTGCGGCGCGGGCTGAAGACCCACAACGCCAGGCCGATGAATGCCACCATTACCACCAATGTGCCGAGCCCTCGAATGGTTCCGATATCCATCGCCATCACCGTTTGCTCCTGATGAGCGTGCCCAGGCCCTGCAGGTAGGCCACCAGCGCATCCATCTCGGTTTTGCCACTGACCGCCGCTGTCGCACCGGCGATGTCTTCATCGCTGTACGGCACGCCCAGGGCCCGCAGGACTTCCATTTTCTTCGGCGTTTCCTTGCCGTCGAGGCGGTTCTCCACCAGGAACGGATACGCCGGCATTTTTGATTCCGGTACCACGTTGCGCGGGTTGTACAGGTGCGCCCGGTGCCAGTCATCGGAGTAGCGGCCGCCGACCCGCGCCAGGTCCGGGCCGGTGCGTTTGGAGCCCCAGAGAAAGGGGTGATCCCAGACGCTTTCGCCCGCCACCGAGTAGTGCCCGTAGCGTTCGGTTTCAGCGCGGAACGGCCGGATCATCTGCGAATGGCAACTCACGCAGCCGTTGGCGATGAACACGTCGCGGCCTTCGAGCTCCAGCGCAGGGCGGGGCTTCATGCCCTCGACCGGCTTATTGGTCACGTCCTGGAAGAACAGCGGCACGATCTGCGTCAACCCGCCCACCGCCACCGCGATGACCATGAAGATCGACAGCAATCCGATGTTCTTCTCAAGGGTTTCGTGTCTGATCATCAGTGCGCCCCCACGACGGCGATCTGCGCGGCGGCTTCGGCTTCTTCAGGGTCGGAGGCGTGCACCGTCCGGAACACGTTGTAGGCCATGAACAGCATGCCGCTGGCAAAGAACGCCCCGCCCAGGGCGCGGACGATGTAACCCGGATGGCTGGCTTGCAGGGCTTCGACGAAGGAATAAGTGAGGGTGCCGTCGTCGTTGATCGCCCGCCACATCAGGCCCTGCGTGATGCCGTTGACCCACATCGAAGCGATGTACAGCACGGTGCCGATGGTCGCCAGCCAGAAGTGGGTGTTGATCAGGCCGATGCTGTGCATCTGCGGCCGGCCGAAGACTTTGGGGATCATGTGATACAGCGCACCGATGGAAATCATCGCCACCCAGCCCAATGCGCCGGCGTGGACGTGTCCGATGGTCCAGTCGGTGTAGTGGGAAAGGGAGTTGACGGTCTTGATCGCCATCATCGGCCCTTCGAACGTCGACATGCCGTAGAACGCCAGGGACACGACAAGGAAGCGCAGGATCGGGTCGGTGCGCAATTTATGCCATGCGCCGGAAAGCGTCATCATGCCGTTGATCATCCCGCCCCAGCTGGGTGCCAGCAGGACGATGGACATGGCCATGCCCAGCGACTGCGCCCAGTCCGGCAGCGCGGTGTAGTGCAGATGGTGCGGGCCGGCCCAGATGTACAGGGTGATCAGCGCCCAGAAATGGACGATGGACAGGCGATAGGAATAGATCGGGCGTTCGGCCTGTTTCGGCACGAAGTAATACATCATCCCGAGAAAGCCGGTGGTCAGGAAAAAACCCACCGCGTTGTGCCCGTACCACCACTGAATCATGGCGTCGGTGGCGCCCGAGTAGGCGGAATAGGATTTGAAGAAGCTGACC
This sequence comes from Xanthomonas sp. WHRI 1810A, assembly GCF_040202885.1. Lineage (NCBI taxonomy): Bacteria > Pseudomonadati > Pseudomonadota > Gammaproteobacteria > Lysobacterales > Lysobacteraceae > Xanthomonas > Xanthomonas sp. WHRI 1810A. Next base: position 54,385 of record NZ_JBEGED010000014.1, on the reverse strand, counting down.
GGCAGCGAGATGTGGTTGACGATGTGCAGCATGGCTGTCACGACAATGAAGGCGCCGTAGAACCAGTTACCCACGTAGATGTGCTTGGTCTTGCGCTTGACGATGGTGCCGAAGAACACCGCCCCATAGGTGATCCACACCACTGCCAGCAGGATCGCGATCGGCCATTCCAGCTCGGCGTATTCCTTGGTGGTGGTGTAGCCCAGCGGCAGGGTGACGATGGCGGCGAGGATGACGGCTTGCCAGCCCCAGAAGTGGAAGGCGGCCATGCCGTCGGAAATGAGCCGCGTCTGGCAGGTGCGCTGCACCACGTAATAGGAGGTGGCGAACAGTGCGCAGCCGCCGAACGCGAAGATCACGAGGTTGGTGTGCAGCGGTCGCAACCGTCCGAATGTGGTCCACGGCAGACCGAAATTCAAATCAGGCCATACCAGTTGGCAGGCGATGAAGACGCCGAGCCCCATGCCCAGAATCCCCCAGACCACCGTCATGATGGCGAACTGGCGGACCACTTTATAGTTATAAGCAGTCGGACTGATTGCTGTGCTCATTTCTACGGTTCCACGGTTTGGCTATTTATTATGGGTAAACCACGGGATGCAGTACCCGTAAAGCGTAGACGCTTTGCAACGCAATGAGCGCTGGGCGACGTGTTGCCGACGGTGTGCATGTGCGCCCGGAAACAGTCCTGACGTCGCAATGCGTTCCAGTCAAGCAAGTGAATGGGGGCAAATTAAACCGGATTGTGGATACAAGATTCGCCTGATTCGGCTACATACCGGGTCTGTAAGCATCCAGACAAAGTCCCCAAATCACCAGCTCATCGCATCCGCAGGCACCCGCTGCCCGATCGGTGGCGGGGGCCAGCTTAGCGTTGAATGGCGGGCATGGGAAGTCATCTGCAGCTGACTGCGACACGAGGTCGCGCTGCACATCAACAGCGTTGTGCCCCATTGCGAGGCACAGTGTTCGATGGTTCCAGACGTGGCTGAAACGTTACTCCTCCCAGTTTCGTTGAGCGCTGGGAGGAGGTTTGTATTAGCGTTTGTATACAAAAGACGTTACGCATTGCACTTTATCACTGCCCAAAAAATCTGGCCTGAGCAGGCAAATGATCCTGGCGACCGTAACGAAGAGTCGGCGGCGGCGGAGCAAACGTCTTGAAAATGGAACCGCCCGGTTGCATGCGGGTTGGGGCGCCCATGGCTTCAGTGCTTTATCCGAAGTGCCAGGCCAGCGTACGCCGGTGCAGCTGAACCGAGGCTGTCGAGCCGCGCGCACGATGCGGCATACTCGCGCACAGGCGCATCCAACAGCATCAACAGCGAGGCATATGTGAGCAAAACGTTAGATACCAGCAGCGATACTGACCCATTGGCCGACCTGGCGACGCAACGCGGTTGGCTGTGGAACCCGCCCCGCAACGTCCGCGACGGCGCGCTGGCGACATTGATCCTTGCCCATGGCGCAGGCGCCCCCATGGACAGCGAGTTCATGAACGACATGGCCGGGCGCCTCGCCGAGCAGGGTGTGGGCGTCTTGCGGTTTGAATTCCCCCACATGGCTCAACGCCGGATCGACGGCCGCAAACGCCCGCCGAATCCGCAGCCCAAGCTACTGGAATGCTGGCGCGACGTGGTACACACGGTGCGGCCCACGCTGAAGGGTCGCCTGGCGATCGGCGGCAAATCCATGGGCGGACGGATGGCCAGTCTGGTGGCCGACGAGCTTCAGGCGCACACCTTGGTGTGCCTCGGCTACCCGTTCTACGCCGCGGCCAAGCCGGAGAAGCCCAGGGTGGCGCATCTGGCCGATTTGAAAACCCCGACCCTGATCGTCCAGGGCGAAAAGGACGCCTTGGGTAATCGGCAAGCGGTGGAAGGTTACGCGCTGTCCAGCGCAATCGATGTGTTGTGGCTGCCCACCGCCAATCATGATCTCAAGCCGCTGAAATCATCCGGGGTCACTTACGACAGCTGCCTGCAGGATGTCGCGCAGCAGATCGCCGCGCGTTTGTTGGCGTGACTGGAGAGTTGGCTCATGCGTGCGCCGAGCACGCATGAGCCGGTTGCCTAGCGAATCGCGACACCATTGCTGGCGTTGATGTGCAGCAACTTGAAGTTGCCGCCGGACACCATGTTTTTCACGTAGTACCACTTGGCGCCCAATAGATCCTTGGCCACCGTGGACGACCAATAGGTGCTGTTGCCCATGGGCCAGCGGCTGCCGTAGGCGTTATAGACCTCGACCAATTCGTGGATGCTCGGAACCCGTCCGCCGATCCGCGAAGCGGCATTGGCCATTTGCGTGTAATTGCCCTGGCCGACGCCATGACACTCCACCACGCCGTTGACCGTGACGCTGTAGCTTTTACTGTCACCCCCCGCATCGCTGGCCGTGATGGTCGCCACGCCATTGCTGCGCACCGAGGTCAGACCGTTCGCGTCTACCTGCGCCACTTTCGGGTCGCTGCTGCTGTAGGTATACGGCGGTCGTCCACCGCTGGCGACCCGCGTGACGGTGGTGCCGGTGGGGAAGGCGGGGAGCAAATCCGGGTGGGCGGGCAGGAGGTAGATTTTGCCGGGGAGGACCACTGGCGATGTATCAAACTCCAATGCCGATGTCACCGTCAGCGCCAGCTGCTCCGACTCACGCTCCACGCCGTCACGATTCACGCTGTACAGCACAGATGCCGTGCCGCCTTCGGTGGCGGTGATCAGCGCCTTGGGCAACGTAAACAGCAGCTGTGTTTCGCTCCCTGCCGTCTGCGATGGCAGGTCCTCGGACGACGCGCCGCTCCAGCGCACCACGATCGTGTCCCCGGCCTGCATGCCGCGATACCCGACCCGCACGATGGCGCCCGACTCTGGAATCAGTGATGGCCTCAGCACACCGTCGGCGCCCACCGTATCCATCGTCGGCGCCGGTAATTCCAGGGCTGCGCTTTGAATCTTCAACGCAAAGACCTCCGACTCCTGAACAGTGCCGCTGGCGCGAGTGACGCTGTACGAGACGTCCACGGTCTGCCCATCGTTGATGCTGACCAACGCGGCGGCGAAGACCACCTCCACGGGTTTGCCAGCTTGTTCGGCGCTGATGACGGTTTCGCGGGTATCACTGCCCTTGGGGCCGTTCCAGTGGGCGGTGATTTTTTCGCCTTCGCGCAGATCGGCGTCTGCGGCGATGATCAGCGTTGCGCCGTCAGGGGCCAATGCGGGATCGAGGCTTCCGGCAACGGCTTCTTTGATGGCGGGTGTCGGAAGGGTCGGGTAAACAATGTTGCCGACGGAGAAACTTAGTTGCTCAGACAAAAAACGTTGATTGCTCCTGGCCACCTCGTACCAGACATCCACGGTGCTGTTGGTATTCGCGTCGACGTAACCTTTGCCGACCCTGAAGATCACCTCTTTGCCGACGGTCCCGCCGTTGATAACGGTTGAATCGGTATACGTCCCGCTGGAGCCTTGTCCGTCCCAATGGAGCGTCACGGTGTCACCCAGTTGCAGGGCATCAGGTGCTACCCGGACGATGGCTTCCAGCACGATGAGTTCGGGGTCCAGCACTCCGTCACTCCCAACCCCGTCGACTGTCGGGGCGGGCAGTGCGACGCTGCTGTCGTCCCCGACCGGCAGTTGCAACACCGGAGATTTGAAGAACGCCCGGGCGAACGTCGTCACGGTGTAATAAACCTCGAGTGTGCCGCCCGCCAGCGCGCTGACTTTATTGTCCGGGATCAGGAAGTTGACGGGGTTGCCAATGTCACTGCTGTTGAGGTTTTTCAGTTCCTCATGCATGACATTGGCGCCGGTCGCGGATTTGCCCATCCAGACCATGTTCACGTCGTTACCGTCCGCCATGAAGTAATAAGGCGGCACTTCCACGAGCACGTTCGTGGCGGTGGGATCCAGCACGCCATTATTGTTTTCCGCGGCCCGAATCCGCGGCGCATCCAGCTCCATGGCGTTACCGATGACCTTCAACGGCAGGGTTTTGGAGCGCAGAAGGTCGCCGTTGGGTTTGCTCACGCTGTACTTGAGCCGGGCACGACCTTGGGCAATGGGCTGAAACTGCTCGTTAGGCACGAGAAAATCGACAAAGCTACCGACATTCTCAAGGGTGGTGGACGCGCTGTACGTCTCAAGATCCAGGCCTTCTGCCGTGCTGCGTTCAACCCGCAGCATGACCGTGTCGCCCACCTCGATTTCAGGTTGCGACAGCACCAGCACCTGGACCGCCGCGCCGGACAATGCATCCAGGTCCAGTTCCATGTTCGGGGCCTGGGGAACGACAGGCGCCGACAGCTTCGATTGCCCGGCTTCGACGTTGACGTAAGTGGCCAGCGACCAGCGCGACCAGTTGTTCACCACGTCGCGTACCTCGTAGCGCACCTCGATCATTTCCGAGTCGCCCGCCAGTTCGATGATTTCTTTCGGGACCGGTAGGGTCAGTGCTTGCCCGACTTCTTCAGGGAGTTTGATTTCCCTGCGCAGGAATTGGCCGTTCCAGGACAGCGTGACCGTGTCCCCGAGGCTCATGTTCAAGTAGGGCGCGATCTCGACGCTGACGCCGTCCGGCGAAGAGATGATCCCTTCTGGCGAAACACGAGGCAGAGCCAGTGCTTCGTTCTCCCACGGCGTGGCGGGATTGGTGTCGGTGCCTCCCGGCAGGCTGAGTTTGACCGGAACGACCGCCTGCAATGACGCATTCTGCAATCCGCCAATGGGCTCTGTGACGGTATAGAACAGGGTGATGTTTTCTGGCGTAATGAATGTTTGATCAAGGGGCAAGACGACAAAAGAGGGTGTTTCGGGTGTCAGGTCTTCCTGCCTTACTGTGTATTGGGTAACCAATGTGTCATTGCAATAAAGATCAATGAGGTCGCCCGCTGCAATGGTGACGTAGGGCCCGACTCTTACAAACAGTGGAACGTGAGGGTCCAATGTATCGGCGTATCCGATGCCGCTCGGGTCGTGCAGGTTTTGCATTGCAGGCGCAGGCAATAGCGCTCGATTTGTAGTTTCCATAATGAGATGTCCTTTTTTTGTTGGAAGCGGCGAGTCCTGAGACTCGCCTTGTATCAATCAGCAGCCTTCCCCAGGGATGGCCATGCGGATCAGTACCGGTGCTGTTCTGGAGTTCACCGGACCGTTAGGGCCTTCAACTTTGTAATAAGCCTCTGCACGGCCGGTGCAGATCAGGCGAAGTTGTTTATCCGTGATGCGGAAGTCGTAGCCCGAGACCATTTCGAACTCATCGAATACATGACTGTGCTCAACACTTGCACCCGGAACCGGTGTATTGCCGTTGGCGGCGTTGTAACCGTGGAACACCAGCGTGACGCGCGGATACTTTTCGATGTTCTCGTAAGGCGCGATATGAATCGGCGTACCGTCCGGGCTGAGAATCGGGCTGATGGCGTTGTTCTCGTTGGCGTTGGTGAAGATCGGCGCATCCAGGCCATCGACGCCCCCCGGCAGATCGCCTTTGGCACTCACCGCCACACCCTGTGCGGCAGAGCGGGAGGTGTTCGGGTTGCCGCTGTGGGTGACGGTGTAGAAGACCTTGATCTGGTCCCCCGAGCCTTCATTGATCATCAGTTGATTGGGAATGGTCAGGACCAGGTCGCTGTTCAGATCCGTCGACTTGATCGGAAACACCACCGGGGTTGCCTGCGATCCCCAGTACAGGCGGATGACGTCGCTGGTGACGAACTCATCCCTCCAGCCGATGATGGCTTTGGCCTCGAGGAGGAAGTCGTCTTCATCGATAACGTTGTCGTCGTTGTTGGGGTTACCGCTGGTGCCCTGGATGACCGGCAGCGCGAGGCTTTCGTTGTCCGGCGTCTCCGGGTCAGGATCCTGCGGGCCCGGCAGCTCAAGGTAGACGTCGACGTCCAGCGGCAGGGAGCTGCCGATCAACGTACCGCCGCGGCGCACTTCGTAGCGCAGCGTCACCGGCCCATCACCCGGCAGGGCAATGACCGGGTAACGCACGTTGATCCCGAAAATCGGGTTGTGCGTTTCGTCACCAGGCACCAGCGTGGCTTCCGGCATCGCCGTGTCGCCCCAGTACAGCATGACTTTGTCGCCGGGCTGCGCGTCCGGGTACTTGGGAATCTCCACCAGCACTGCAGCGCGGGCGTCGGCGTCGTCGATGACCGAATCGTCGGCTTGCGCACACAGCGGCGCCGGGAAGTCCCCAGGCACGGCGCGCAGGAACAGGCGGAAGCGTTTGGGCAGCGAGTGAATCGACTCATTGCCCGCGCGGTCCGTCACCACGTAATACACCGGATCGGTGACATCCCCCAGGCTTTCCAGAAAGGTCCGAGAGAACGACAGCATCACCCGGTTCATGCTCACTTCTTCCGGGATCACCGTATGCTCCGGCCCCGGCACCGAACCCCAGAACGAGCGGATCTGATCGCCCCAGGCGATGCCGGTATACCCCGGCACCTCAGCGACCAGGACGTTGCCCAGCGCTGTCAGCTCTTCGGAGGTGAGCATGCCGTCCTGCGTGACGGGTGGGAATACCAGCGCCGCGAGCAGGTCGCCACCGGGGGCGGTGTGGTCGATGATGATGGGGGTGGCTGGAGAGGGGTTTGCTACCCCACCCGAGGTGTCCCTTGCCAGGTACTGCGCATCGTGAGTGCCTTCGATCAACAGGGACGCAGGAACGTCCAGCGTCAACGGATCCCCTGGCAGGTCATCGTTGCCAATGATCTTGATTGGGTCGAGCGCGGTTCCATTCCAACTCAGCTGATAAGTATCGCCTGGCAGCGCTTCGTCCCAGACCGTCAGCGACATCGTGATGGGTTGCAGTAAGTCTTGCAGGGTCAACAGCCCATCAATGGGATCTGCCAGCGGAATAACCGGAATATTTAATGCATGTTTCTGCGAACGAACGCGGCTAATCAGTGAACGGTTTTTGCGTGAATTACACATGGTACTTCTCCATATTTTAAGCAGCCAGGGACGTCGTCCTTAAATGAATGGCCGCTGTATTGAACTTGCATGATGCACGCCAGTGTCGAGCGCAATTGTTGAATATTACGATCACTGACTTTCTTGATGAAAGCCTATTCTGTGATCGAGTTTTCAACTAATCGTACTGTCTGGTTCGTGTCAATGATTTGCGGTAAATAATTATTTTATTCGTGTTAGTTAGTTGGGTGAATCCTACATCAATTAAGAATTTTCCTACATTTGGCTCGTTTCTAACACGCATTGCGGTGCAGTTGGTCGGTAATCGACATAGGCATCTGCTTTTAATGAGTGCGCAACGCCATACGCGTTTTCGATGTTGTATCGGGCTTCGGCACGGCCAACCTGTATAGCGCTCAACAGTGCGGTCGGGATACTAAACATAATGCCCTGAAGTAAATCCGCCTCCGTTACCGTCTGTTGAAGTGCTGTTGCTGCGGCTTCGATGAGTTGTCCCCCTGCAAAGTCGTCGAAACCTGCGAATGAAATCCTGACCTGATCCCCCACCCGCATGTTTCTGTATGGCTTGATAATGAGCGAGGTGATGTCGGACTCAATGCTGGGCGTCAACGTATTGCTGTTATCCACCTCGGCAAATAGTGGAGCTGCAAGCACATCTTCTCCGCCTGGCAACTGCGCACGGCAGATCACTCGTACCGATTGGCTCGGTGAGTAAGCCGTGTTGGGGTTGCCGGGATGGGTCACGGTGTAGCGGACATTAATGGCCTTGCACACACCTTCATCGACGATCATGCGGTTTGGCACGCACATCACCACGTCCCGTGCAGCATCGAGGTCATTTTGATTGAGCACGTGAACGATGGGCACGGGGCAGGTGCCCCAGAACAGGTTGATCTGATCGCACGCTTTGAACGTCTCTTGCCAGGCAATCACCGCGTCGGCGTTGAGCAGGTAGTCGTCTTCATCCAGCAGGTTGTCTTCGCGATTGGGGTGGTCGCTTTTGCCTTTGATCACCGGGGTGGCGAGGGCTTCGTTAATCAACGTCTCGGGTGAAGCATCCTGGGGGCCGGGCAGGCGGATGTGCACCTTGACCTTTAGGTCCGGGGACGAGGCTTGCAACTGGCCGTCGCGGATCACTTGATAGTTGACCGTGAGGTCGCCGTCGCCGGCGCTGATCAGCGTGGCGTAGGGGACCGACACAATCATCATGGGCGTTTGCTGTGCTTGCTCGGCGGTCAGTGTGTACTCGCCCAAAACCTGATTTTCCCAGGACACCCTCACCGCATCGCCGGATTGAGCATGGGTATACGACGGAATCTGGACCTGCACGCCGCGCCGGGCGTCAGTATTGTCGATCAGCCCGTCCTGAGCCTGTGGCACCACGGGTGGCAACAGATCGCCCGGCTGGTTTTTGAGGTTCAGCTTGATCACGGCGGGTTGCGACACCACTGACACGTTCCCGGCGCGGTCGGTGACGGTGTAGGTGACCTTCACCTCACCGTCCGCCAACTGCTCAAGGAAGGTCTGATCGAAGCTCATGCTGATGTGGCCCGCAGGGAGTTCTTCGGCTTGCACCGTGTGCATTGGGCCTGGTTGCTCGTCCCAGTAGGTGCAGATCACATCGCCCCATTTGGCATCTAAATAGATGGGGAGTCTGGCGGTAAGCGTGCCGTCCATGTGGGCGATGGCTTGCTGACTCAGTGCATTGGCATGCTGAGGGAAGATCAAAGATTCCAAAAGAGGGCCGCCTGGGGCGGTGAGGTCGACGATGACAGGGGTGGCTGGCGAAAGGCTTCCTACGCCACCTATACTGTTCCCTGCCAAGTATTGCGCTTGGTGTATACCCTCTATTAATAGCGACGCGGGAATATCCAGAGTCAACGGACCACCCGGTATGCCATCGTTACCAATGATCTTGATGGGCTCGAGCGGGGTTCCGTTCCACATTAGCTGGTAAGTGTCGGGTGACAGTGCTTCGGCCCATGCTACCAAGTGCATTTTTAGCGGTTCGCCCAATCGTGAAACAGGCAACAGGCCGTCAATCGGGTCAGTCCCCGGAACTGTGGGCACCGCTAGTCCGATGCGCGGTTGCGGGCGATTTTCGGAGGTGTTTGAAGTTTTGTCGTCATGAGCCATGATAAGTGTCCTCGTAAAGTAACGGTTAGCAGACGCCCCGTGTTTCATCGGCATATCAAAATCCAATGAACTACGCGGTTTCCACCGTGATTTGGATGGGCGCTTCGCGCCCATCTGTCACCGAACTAATCGGGTAACTGTATCTCTGTCAAGTGTGCGGTAAATATTTATGGCGCATGAGACAGAGGCATTAGGCTTTTGCGGTTTTAATGTAGGAAAATTATTACCTAAAAACAGGAAAGCGCTTATTGCGTATGTCGCTGCTACACGCCCAGGTTAAAAAAAGACACTTCAAACTCTCATTGAATTAACGTGAATGGAGAGTCAAAGGTGAGCAGGCAGTACACACTGAAAAGCATAAGCACGCTAACCGCGCTGGGCATACTGTGCAGTATCACCTCGGTCGAACATGCGGTTGCAGAGGAAAAATCAAAATCTGGCACTCCGGAGCCTGTCATTGTAGAGCCAGGGGTCCCAACGAATGTGGATACATCAACGTGGCTTAAGTATGTACTACATCCCAACTCGGTACTGAACGTTAATGCAGCCTCGGTGAGAGCCATCGACGCCACTTTGGCGACGGTTAACATTAACGGTGGAGTGGTAGATGACGGCTTTATGCCGGTGCCAGTAGGCTCCGCAGCCCTTCTTCTGAACGGAAGCAGGTTGACCGCCAATAATGCTCGCATCATCAGCGCGAGTGGAATCGCTTTACGAGTATTGGGAATCGGCGGTGGCGGGACCGCCCTAGGATCAAATGCGACCATTATCAATAGCTTTATCTCCGGTGTAGGGTTCGGAGTGCAGGTGGGCGAAAGCACATTATCGTTGGCCCGTACTGAAGTCATCGGATCGCGCGGTTCCCAAGGCGATGGAACGGGCATTGACGCCAATGGGTCACGGATCACGATCAATGACAGCAGCTTGATCAAAGGCGATGACATTGGGATGAGGATCAAGGCAGCCTCCAGTTTGCCTGGGGAGGGCATCGTTCCAAACAACCCCAGCTACATTGATGTCGATCACTCCGTCATCCAGGGGCTCGCCGGTCCTGCCATCAAACTCGTCGGCTTGCGTGGCCAAGGCGCTATCGCCGACATCACCCTCAAAAACGACACATCGTTGCTCGCCGGCAACGGCAACCTGGTCGAGGTGTACGACAGCAGCAAGCTGGACCTCAAAGTGGATGACAGCCGCCTCACCGGCAATCTGTTCGCACAGGACGGGAGCACCCTGGATGTCGTGATGAGCAATGGCGCCGAGCTGACCGGCAACGTCTTCAATGTCAACACGATGGGGATCAATGCCGGTGCCCGGTGGCAGCTGATGGGCGACAGTGATGTGAACACCCTGACGCTGGAGCGAGGCCGGGTGAGTTTTGCGGGTGACGGATTTAATACCCTGTCGCTTAACGAACTGGCCGGCAATGGCACCTTCGACATGCGCATCAACCTGGACAACGGCACCGGCGACTTGTTGAACGTCAACGGTCAGGCATTCGGTCACCATCAACTCAACGTCCAGAACACCGGCACCGAAGCCGTCCCCGAGACGTTCGATGCCTTGCGCATCGTCCACACTGAAGGCGGTGACGCGGAGTTCGGGCTCGTGGGGGGCAAGGCTGACTTGGGCGTCTACTCCTACGGCCTGGAGCGTCAGGGTGATGACTGGTTCGTGGTCAGCGCCGGCAAGGTGATCAGCCCGTCCACTCAGTCGGCATTGGCGCTGTTCAACGCTGGCCCGACGATCTGGAACAGTGAGTTGACGACGTTGCGCAGTCGCATGGGCGAGATACGTGGGCAGGAGCAGGGCGGCGGCTGGATACGTGCTTATGGCAACCGCTTCAATGCGTCGCTGGATTCCGGTCTGGATTACCGGCAGAAGCAGCAGGGCATGTCGTTTGGCGCCGATGCGCCGGTGGCGGTGGGCGCGGGTCAGTTGTCGGTAGGTTTGATGGGCGGCTTCAGCAAGTCCGACCTGGACATGAGTCGTGGCACGTCGGGCGAAGTGAACAGCTACTACATCGGCGGCTACGGTACGTGGCTGTCGGATGAGGGTTATTACGTGGACGCCGCGTTGAAGCTCAACAAATTCCACAACGAATCCAAGGTGGCGATGAGTGACGGCGCCAGGGCCAAGGGTAATTACACCAATGGCGCTGTGGGCGGGACGCTGGAAGTCGGCAAGCACATCAAGCTGTCCGATGACTACTTCGTGGAACCTTACGCGCAACTGTCCAGCGTCTGGATTGCGGGTGACCGTTACACGCTGGATAACGGGCTGGAGGCGAAGACGGGTCGGACGCGCTCTGTACTGGGCAAGCTCGGCACCACGGCCGGTCGAAACTTCACCCTTGAAGATGGCAGCGTCCTGCAGCCTTACGTGCGGGTGGCCATGGCTCAGGAGTTCGCGCGCAGCAACGATGTCGAGGTCAACGAGACTCGCTTTGACAACAGTCTGTTCGGTTCGCGCACAGAACTGGGGGCGGGCGTTTCGGTGGCGCTGTCCAAGCGTCTTGAGTTGCACGCCGATTTTGATTACATGAAAGGCAAGCATGTCGAGCAGCCGTGGGGGGCAAACGTGGGGCTGAAAGTCGCGTTCTAACGTCCTCAGCCGTTCCTGAAGAATCCCGGTCATGTCATGTGGCCGGGATTTTTTCTTTCAGAAGCGGTTGCGTCGTACCGAACGGCGGCGCCGTCCAGGCCTTGGCCGGCCACCGGCTTGCAGATGGACGATCAGTCGCTCAGACACCCCCACCAGCCGGGATCGGCGGATGACCTCGTAATGAACCTGGACCTGTCCGTCCTGGTAATTGGCCAGTTGTTCACTGTTCAGGTATTGAACCAGGCGCGGCTCATTTCTTCGCCGGTCGGGCTCCAGCGTGGTGTAGAACGTGTTGTAGCCCCAAATCAACTTAATCCGGTCGCCTTTCCACAGTTTGCGTGAGCGGGGGATGTTGACGTACACGCCGTTGATAAGTTGCTCGGCCGTCACGTTATCAGCGTCGGCGCCTGTCAGGTACGGCGCGAGCAAGTTGGGTGTTTTCATATCAGTACGTTCATCGTGAGCCCACGGGAAGCCGCTGGCATGCCTGGAGGCCTGCTGGTCTTTTTCTGGTGGCTCCGCAGACGTGCATTTTTCTTGTTCGCTATTGTTATTTTCCATACGGGATGCATCGATGTCCGGCCTGATGTCAGGCTGCTGTTCGTCATCATTTCCCATACTGACTCCGTTGATTTTTATTGATGTAAGGCGTGTTCGGATTTCACCACCAGCGCCGTAGGAAGAGCACTTGGGAGGCCATGTTCAATTCGAAAATTGTTGCTGTCAACTTGATGGAAGGCGCAGGTTTATGGATGAATAGCGTGCCTTGGGCAAGATCGATGACCGGGAGCGCAAATGCCGGGGTGCGAGGTTGGGGCAGTGTTTACGGGCTTTCAGGGGGGGGATAGGGGTATATCAGGGAAAATATGTAAGATCGGTATTACAGATGTTTCCTAAGTTCTTGTGGGTTGACTGAGAAGTACGGGTGAGATTTCGTTTTTTAATTTCCCGGCCAGTGCCACACTTTATTTTTTATTGCTGCTGAATGAATATTATTTTATTAGCGTGATCACTCATTCGAATAGTTATTATTTATGGGGGCACGTGCTCGTTCAAGATGCAAAAGAGCGTCTTGATTAGCTCAATAAGTAAGCTCACACGCTCGCCGATAAACCCGAGGCATAAAAAAACCCCGGCAACACGATCTGCCGGGGCGTTTTTCAGGCTTTCAGGATCTACCGATTGAATCGCTCAACCAGCGAGTATTGGGTATTGGCCGTGGTGGTGAGTTCGGCGCTGAGGGTGGCGGAGCGGCGGGCTTCGTCTGAGGTCTGGTCGGCCAGTTGGGCGATGGTGGTGATGTTGCGGCTGACTTCCTCGGCCACCGAGCTTTGCTCCTCGGTGGCTGCGGCGATCTGGGTCGTCATGTCGGTAATGTTGGCCACCGCGTCGCTGATGCCCACCAACGCCTTGTCGGCTTCCAGCACGCGTTCCACACCTTCTTCCGCCTGGCGACGGCCGACGGTCATGGTCTGCACGGCGGCGTTGGCTGTCAGTTGCAGCTTGGCGATCAGGGTGTGGATTTGCGCGGTGGACGCGGTGGTGCGTTGCGCCAGTTGGCGAACCTCATCGGCGACGACCGCGAAGCCGCGGCCCATTTCACCGGCGCGAGCGGCTTCGATGGCGGCGTTTAGGGCCAGCAGGTTGGTCTGGTCGGCGATGCCTTTGATCACATCGACCACGCCACCGATTTCGTCGCTGTCCTTGGCCAGTTGCGTGACGGTTACGCCGGTTTCTCCGACGGATGTCGCCAGGCGTTGAATCGCTTCGCGGGTTTCGCTGGCGATGTCACGCCCCTGGCGGGTCAGCGTGTTGGCTTGCTGCGTGGCCTCGGCCGTGCGCTGCACGTGGCTGGCGACTTCCTGCGTGGTGGCCGCCATCTGGTTGATGGCGGTGGCCACCTGTTCGGTTTCGACGCGCTGACGTTCCAGACCGCTGGAGCTGGCCTGCGCCAGGCGGTCGGACTGCCTGGCCTGATCGGTCAGGTGTTCGGCGGTGTCCTGCAAGCGGGTCAGGCAGGTTTTCAGACGCGCTTCCTGACTGAGGATCGACATTTCGAGCCGTGCCTGCGGGCCTCGGCTGTCGGTGTACATCTGGGCGATCAGCGGGTCGGAGGTGGTTTGTTCGGCCAGCCGCAGCAGGCGTTTCAGCCCACGCTGCTGCCAGCTCAGGCCCAGCAGCCCCAAGGGCACCGACAGCACGGCCGCCACCAGGAAACCCCATGGAGAGTTGAGCCAGACGCCGATCAGGAAACTCAGCTGGCTGACCAGAATGAAGGGCAGCCAGTCCTGCAGGACCGGCAACCATTTGTCGCGGCCGGGTACCGCCGCCTTGCCGGCGTTCAGGCGTTTGTACAGCGCTTCGGCGCGTTTGATCTGCTCGGCCGTGGGCTTGATGCGAACCGATTCGAAACCCACCACCTGCCTGTTTTCAAAAACCGGCGTCACGTAGGCGTTTACCCAGTAGTGATCGCCATTCTTGCAACGGTTCTTGACGATGCCCATCCACGGTTGACCTGCTTTGAGGGTCATCCACATGTGCTCGAACACAGCCGACGGCACATCGGGATGGCGCACGGTATTGTGCGGCGCCTTGAGCAGCTCATCGTAGGCATAGCCGCTGATCTCGACGAACGCATCGTTGCAGTAAGTGATCACGCCGCGTGCGTCAGTGGTGGAGATCAGTCGTTGATCAGCGGGAAACGTGCGGTCGCGTTGAGTGACGGGCTGGTTATTGCGCATGAGCTATCTATCCGGGAAGGCTTTGACCGGGTATCGGCCCCGCGCGTGAAAAATTGAGTTTTTTGTGAACTGCATCACTAAATCCGAGGGCCGCGCTGGGACTTTCACCGGTCGAACATCGGGTAGGTAAACAGGCTGAAGTGCACCAGATTCAGGCCAAAATGAGTCAGCACAGCGGCGCTCAAACCGCCCAGCCGGTAGGCGATGCCGTAACCGATGCCGGCCAGTCCGGCCAGTAGCACCCATTGCCAGCCGGCACCCATATGGGCCAGGCCAAACGCGGCTGAGGCCAGTGCAACGGCCATCACGTCCTGGTACGGCAAGCGCTTGAACAGTCGGGTCAGGCCGCCCTGCATATAACCGCGAAAAAACAGCTCTTCGGTCAAGGTGACCAACAGCAGGTTGTTGAGCATCCAGAGGCCACTCAGCGCGGGCCATTTGGGTGTCCACGCGACCAGACCCAGTTCGACCGCAGTGGTCAGGCACACGGTGGCGGTCAGGATCAACGCGACGGCCGTCACTGTCGCCGAGCGGGCGACGGTCGCCCGATAGACCACCCACGGGCAGGCCAGCACCACCCAGATGCCGATCAGGGGCTTGTCGAGATGAAGAAACATGGAAAACGGTGCGGCTTCGGGGCTCAAGCGCACGGCGGCGATGGCGCGGGCGTTCAGAAAGCCCGGTAACCAGTGGCTGGCGAGCCCCAACGCCAGGGCGATGAACAACAGATGCCCGACGCTGTGTACCGCCCAGTGGTGAAAGTGACTGACGCAGATCCCGGCCATGATCAGCAGGCCGACGGTGACGACGGCCGGCACACTGAGTTGCCCGTAAGTGAATGCGACGGCGTAGCCAAGCGCAAGCAGCGCCAGCGTCGTCCAGCGTAACGCTGACATGGCAGCGTCCTTCAGCAGCTAAATGAGGCGGCGATTTTAGCGTTTAAAAGGGGCGCATGCCTGTCGGACGCTCATGTAGGTCGTCCGTAAATCGAGGTTGATATGTCCAGCTTCGACGTAGGGCATATCTGACACAGCGGGCTTGCCGGTAAAACAGTCCTCGCCCGGGGGACAGGCGAGGACCATGACTCAAGACGCGATCAGTTGGCGCAGCACGTAGTGCAGAATCCCGCCTGCCTTGAAGTATTCCACTTCATTCAGGGTATCGATCCGGCACAGCACATCGACACGTTCCGACGCCCCGTCTTCACGGGTGATGAGCAGGGTCAGGGTCATGCCCGGTTGCAGCGTCGCGCCGGTCAGGCCGGTGATGTCGAGGGTCTCGGTGCCGGTCAGCCCCAGCGTCTTGCGGCTTTGGCCGCCCTTGAACTGCAGGGGCAGAACGCCCATACCGACCAGATTGGAACGGTGAATGCGCTCGAAGCTTTCAGCGATCACCGCCTTGACCCCCAACAGGTTGGTGCCCTTGGCTGCCCAGTCACGGCTCGACCCGGTGCCGTATTCCTGCCCCGCGACCACCACCAGCGGCGTGCCTTCCTGCTGATAACGCATGGCCGCGTCGTAGATCGGCAGTTTTTCATCGGTGGGCACGTGCAGGGTGAAGCCGCCTTCTTCGTTGCCCAGCATTTCGTTGCGGATGCGGATGTTGGCGAAGGTGCCGCGCATCATCACTTCGTGGTTGCCACGCCGCGAGCCATAGGAGTTGAAGTCCTTGGGCTCGACCCCCTTGCTGCGCAGGTAGCGCCCGGCCGGGCTGTCGGCCTTGATGTTGCCGGCGGGGGAGATGTGGTCGGTGGTGACCGAGTCGCCCAGTATTGCCAGCACCCGCGCCTGACTGACATCGGCGATGACCGGCAGCGGGCCAGCGACGTCATCGAAGAACGGCGGATGCTGGATGTAGGTCGAATCCTCCTGCCACACGTACGTCGCGGCCTGTGGCACTTCAATGGCCTGCCATTTGGCGTCACCGGCGAACACTTCGGCGTATTCCTTGTGGAACATCGCGGTGTCGACTTTCTGCACCGCGTCGGCGATTTCCTGGCTGGTGGGCCAGATGTCGCGCAGGTAGACCGGCTGGCCGTCGCTGCCTTCGCCCAGGGGTTCGCTGCTCAAATCCGTGCGCACGGTGCCGGCCAGCGCGTAGGCCACCACCAGCGGCGGCGAGGCCAGCCAGTTGGTTTTCACCAGTGGATGAACCCGGCCTTCGAAGTTGCGGTTGCCGGACAGCACCGACGCCACGGTCAGGTCCGACTGCTGAATGGCTTTTTCGATGGGATCGCGCAGCGGGCCCGAGTTGCCGATGCAGGTCGTGCAGCCGTACCCGACCAGATCAAAGCCCAAAGCGTCGAGGTATTGCGTCAGCCCGGCGGCCTTGTAGTAATCGGTGACCACTTTGGAGCCCGGCGCGAGCGAACTCTTGACCCACGGCTTGCGCTGCAGACCTTTCTCCACCGCCTTCTTGGCCAGCAGACCCGCCGCCATCATCACGCTGGGGTTGGAGGTGTTGGTGCAGGACGTGATCGCGGCGATGACCACGGCACCGTTTTTCAGGCGGTATTTGGCGCCTTCGTACTCGTAGTCCGCTTCGCCGACCTGAGCCGCGTTACCCACCGCGACACCGCCGCCGCCCTCGCTCTCCAGACGACCTTCTTCGTGCTTGCTGGGCTTGAGTTGCAGGCCGAGGAAGTCATCGAACGCCTGGCCGACATCGGGCAGTGCGACGCGGTCCTGCGGGCGTTTCGGCCCGGCAAGGCTGGCGACCACGGTGCTCATGTCCAGCTCCAGGGCATCGGTGAACACCGGTTCCTGACCCGCCAGACGCCACAGGCCCTGCGCCTTGCAATAGGCTTCGACCAGCGCGACGGTTTCAGGTGGACGGCCCGACAGGCGCAGGTAATCCAGGGTCACGTCGTCCACCGGGAAGAAACCGCAGGTCGCGCCATATTCCGGGGCCATGTTGCCGATGGTGGCGCGGTCGGCCAAGGGCAGATCGGCCAGGCCATCGCCATAGAATTCGACGAATTTCCCGACCACGCCTTTCTTGCGCAGCATCTGGGTAACGGTCAGCACCAGGTCAGTGGCGGTGATGCCTTCGTTGAGCTTGCCCAGCAGTTTGAAGCCGATCACTTCGGGGATCAGCATCGACACCGGCTGGCCGAGCATGGCGGCTTCGGCCTCGATGCCGCCGACGCCCCAGCCCAGTACGCCCAGGCCGTTGATCATGGTGGTGTGGGAATCGGTACCGACCAGCGTGTCCGGAAAGGCGTAGGTGCGGCCGTCCTCTTCCCTGGTCCACACGGTGCGGCCCAGGTATTCCAGGTTGACCTGGTGACAGATCCCGGTGCCCGGCGGCACCACGCTGAAGTTGTCGAAGGCGCTCTGGCCCCAACGCAGGAAAGCATAGCGTTCGCCGTTGCGCTGCATTTCGATGTCGACGTTTTCACCAAACGCCTCGGCATCGCCGAACTTGTCGACCATCACCGAGTGGTCGATCACCAGGTCCACCGGCGACAACGGGTTGATACGCTGCGGATCGCCACCGGCCTTGGCCACCGCCGCGCGCATGGCGGCGAGGTCGACCACTGCCGGCACGCCGGTGAAGTCCTGCATCAGGACGCGGGCAGGTCGGTACTGGATTTCGCGATCGGATTTGCGCTCGGTCAGCCACGCGGCGATGGATTTCAGGTCTTCACCGGTGACGGTCTTGTTGTCTTCCCAGCGCAGCAGGTTTTCCAGCAGCACCTTGAGTGACATGGGCAGCTTGTCCAGGTAGCCGAGGGATTTGGCGGCGTCGGGCAAACTGAAGTAGTGGTAGGTCTTGTTGTTGACGTCGAGTGTTTTAAGGCTTTTCAGGCTATTGAGGGAGGGCATGAAGTAACTCCTTGACGAGTCCGCACGGCACGGACCTGGGGGAATCGGACAAACCAAAACAGGGGTGAACGATTGACACGAACGCTCTGGACGGCGGCTTGTGTAGTACTGGACCTGCAAGCCGAGCCAGTGGTTCCTGATTGGGCTATCATGCGCCGCTTTTGTGTCTCTGAGGTTTATCCTCACCTATAAGTCGCGCCAGACAGCGGTTTGGCCCGCGCAGAGGAGCTCCAATGAACACCCTGTTTATGCATTGCCGACCGGGCTTTGAAAGCGAAGTCTGCTCGGAAATCAGCGAGCACGCGGCGCGCCTGGACGTCGCCGGTTACGCCAAGGCCAAGACCAGTGCGGCGTACGCCGAGTTCGTCTGCACCGAAGAAGGCGGCGCCGAACGCCTGATGCACAGCGTGCGTTTCATGGACCTGATTTTCCCTCGGCAATGGGCGCGGGGCGTGTTTCTGGAGCTGCCGGAAACCGACCGCATCAGCGTCATTCTGGCGCACATGGCCGATTTCGCCACCTGCGGCAGTGTGTGGCTGGAAGTGGTGGACACCAATGATGGCAAGGAGCTGTCCACGTTTTGCCGCAAGTTCGAAGCGCCGCTGCGCAAGGCCCTGATGCAGGCGGGCAAGCTGGTGGACAACCCCGGCCTGCCGCGTCTGTTATTGACCTTCAAGAGCGGTCGCGAAGTGTTTCTCGGGCTGGCGGAGGCCGATAATTCGGCCATGTGGCCCATGGGCATTCCCCGCCTGAAGTTCCCCCGTGAAGCGCCGAGCCGCTCGACGCTGAAGCTGGAAGAAGCCTGGCATCATTTCATCCCGCGCGATCAGTGGGATGAACGTCTGTCGGGCGACATGACCGGCGTCGATCTGGGCGCAGCGCCCGGTGGCTGGACCTACCAACTGGTGCGGCGCGGGATGCTGGTGACCGCCATCGACAACGGTCCCATGGCCGAAAGCCTGATGGACACCGGTCTGGTCCAGCACTTGATGGCTGATGGCTTTACCTACAAGCCGCGTCAGCCGGTGGACTGGATGGTCTGCGACATTGTCGAGAAGCCGGCGCGCAACGCCGCCTTGCTGGAAACCTGGCTGGGCGAGGGCCTGTGCCGGGAAGCGGTGGTCAACCTCAAGTTGCCGATGAAGCAGCGTTACGCCGAAGTGCGCCGGCTGCTGGACCGCATCGAAGAAGGCTTCAAGGCGCGGGGCGTCAAGGTCGCCATCGGCTGCAAACAGCTGTACCACGACCGCGAAGAAGTGACCTGCCATTTGCGGCGGCTGGACATGAAGCGCAAGGCGTAGCGCGCAGATCGGGTTGATATGGGCGAACTCACTCGCAGGTTCTGACAGTGCACAAAGACAACCCCCCACGGCCACCGGTGTTGCAACACGTCAGCCTCAACGTTCGGCGTTTGCGTCGTGACGCGGGGCTCAGCCAGACCGCGCTGGCAGAAACGTCCGGGGTCAGCCGACGGATGCTGGTGGCCATTGAAGCGGGCGAGACCAACGTCAGCCTGGCGACCCTCGACCGGGTGGCCGACGCCCTGGCGGTGGCGTTCAGCGACCTGATTCAGGCGCCGGACCAGCGCGACGCCAGCCGAATCAACGAGCTCGCCTGGGCCGGCGCGCTGCCGGGGAGCAGGGCGGTGCTGCTGGCCAAGGCCACGGCGCGGCGCGAAGTCGAGCTGTGGGCATTCAGCCTGGCGCCCGGCGAAACCTACGCCTGCGAAGCCGACCCGGAAGGCTGGAGCGTGCAGCTTTACGTGATCGAAGGTGCCCTGACCGTGACCGTCGCCGATCAGGTTCAGCGGCTGGCGCCCGGGGATTTCCTGATGTTCGCCAGCGACCAGGCCCATGCGTTCAGCAACGAAGGGGATGTGCTCGTGCGGTTTGTCAGGAATGTGGTGATTTAGCCGGCGCCTGCCATGGGTGGGAGGGAGCTTGCTCGCGATGACACGGGTACAGGCGCAGGGCTTTTTGTTGAATGCACAGTTTTTCGCGAGCAAGCTCCCTCCCACAGGCTTCGTACGAACGGTGCGCAACTGTCTCCCCCGCAACACCCATTCAACACTCTGCTGAATTTTCCTGCCGACCCTCCCGCCATATCCCACCCAACACTGCACCAAATCCGGCATGCCCCGTGCACAGTCCTCACGACGAATGTTTGCTGCCTGAGCGGCGAAACGCTGTCTTGTCTGAAACCCGCTCCGCGCTCACCATACGCAACAGCCGCGCCACCTTAAAAAAGACCCCAAGGCGATACCCCATGACCTCTGACACCCCTCGACTGGCCGCTGACATCCTGATTGTGGGGGGTGGGCTGAGCGGTACGATGCTGGCGGTTCAACTGCTGCGCCTGCCGGGCCGGCGGCGGATCGTGATCATCGAGCCCCGCCGCGAAGTCGGCCGCGGCGAAGCCTACAGCGCCACCGAACTGGGCCACACCCTGAACGGCAACGCTGCGCGCATGAGCGTCGATCCGGACAACGCCAGCGACCTCACCCAGTGGCTGACCGGTTTCATTGCCGCGGGCGGTTGGCCGGAGTCCGATGAGCAGCACGTGCCGGTGGCCGAATTGTTCCCGCCCCGGGGCACTTTCGGCCTGTACGTGCAGCAACGTCTGGCCGAAGCGCAAGTGATCGGCGCGGCCCATGGCTCCACCGTCGAGCACGTGCGGGGCGAGGCCGTTGATCTGGTGACAGATGCGGGCGGCGTGGACATCACCCTGGCGGACGGCACACGGTTGCGCGGTGCCTTCGGCGTGCTGGCGACCGGCATGTTTGCCGCCGCCCGCACCCCGCAACGGGACGCCAACGAGCTCAATGCCGCTGCGGTCGACCCCTGGGACGTGAGCGCCATGCGCGGGCTCGATCCCCTGGGCCGTGTGCTGATCATTGGATCGGGCCTGACCATGGTCGACGCCGTGGTGTCCCTGGAACAAGCAGGGCATCGCGGCCCCATCGAGGTGTTCTCCCGCCACGGACTGCTGCCCCATGTGCGCCGGCAACCGCCGGCGTGGCCGGATTTCCTCGGCGCCGACCCTAGCCTGCGCAGTACGCGGCAACTGGTGCGGGCGTTGCGCGAGCAATGCGCGCTGGCCCTGGCTCAAGGCATCGACTGGCAGGCACCGCTGGACACGGTGCGAGTGCATATTCCCAGGCTGTGGAGTCAGGCGACTGACCGGCAACGCCGACAATTCGTACGCCATGTTCGGCCGTGGTGGGAGAGCCATCACCACCGTTCGCCGCCGCCCAGTGCGGCTTTGCTGGCCCGGTTGGTGGAGGAGGGGCGGCTGACGGTTCACGCTGCGTGCCTGCTGGGGCTCGAGCCTTCGGACGGCGCGTCAGTGGCGATTCGGGTGCGCCGCCGGGGCGAGTCGGCACCGACCCTGATTAAAGGCGAAGCGCTAATCAACTCCACGGGCATTCAATACGACTGGCGCCGCGTGGATCGGCCGCTGCCCCGGCAGTTGCTGGCCCGCGGACTGGTTCAGCCGGGCCCGTTGGCGCTGGGCATCGCCGCCGACCCGAGCGGCGCTGTGCGGGATGCTGACGGCAGGGTGTCCAAGCGATTGTTCGCCATGGGCCCGCCGCTGCGCGGCCAGTGGTGGGAAAGCACCGCCGTGACCGATGTGGCGCTGCAGGCCAAGGCGCTGGCGAGCACATTGGCTGGCCAAGGTAACTGCTGATCAGTCAGGACGGCCCTCTCGCGGGCGACCCATAAACCTGTTGGAGCGAGGCTTGCCCGCGAAGAGAGCACCGCAGTGCATCAGACAAACCGAGGTGTCAGCTTCGCGGGCAAGCCTCGCTCCAACCATTCAGCCCGCGTGTGAACGATCAGACCGATAAATGCAGCAGCCGATCACCCTGCTGCTGTTCGCCGGACCGGCGTTTGTTGACCGCCAGCTCCCCGATTTTGATCAGGCGCGCGCGGGTGACGTTGCGGCTCAGGCCCAGCAGCCCGGCGGTGTGCACCTGGTTGCAGTGGCTGAAGCGGTACGCGGCGCGCAGTAATGCGTCCTCAACCTTTTCGTGCAGCGCGCCGGCCTGTTCTTCGAACAATCGTTGAAACGCACGCTCGAGCAGGGCCTGGGTCGAGTCATCCACCGGCGCGGCCTCGTCCTGGCGTTCGATGCGCAGGTTCGACAGGCGCAAATCATCGCGCTCGATCACGCCGTCCCGGCAGATCAGCAGCGTGTGGTGAATGACGTTTTCCAGCTCGCGAATGTTGCCGGGCCAGCTGTAGGTCTTGAGCTTATGCTCGGCTTCGGCGGTTAAACGAATCGGCCCGTAGCCCATGCGCTGGCTGTAGACCTGAATGAAGTGACGCACCAGCGGCATGATGTCGCCGGGTCGTTCGCGCAGGGTGTGCAGTTCCAGATTGACCACGTTGAGCCGGTAATACAGGTCCTCGCGGAAATGCCCGGCGTTGATGGCGCGTTCCAGCTGCACGTTGGTGGCCGCCAGCACTCGCACGTCGATGGGCGTGCTCTTGCGTGAACCCAGGCGCACTACCTCGCGCTCCTGCAGTACGCGCAGCAGTTTGACCTGGATCGCCATGGGCAGATCGCCGATTTCATCGAGAAACAGGGTGCCGCCGTTGGCCTCTTCGAACCAGCCGGCCTTGGCGGTCAGGGCGCCGGTGAACGCGCCTTTTTCGTGACCGAACAGCTCGGCCTCCACCAGTGATTCAGAGAACGCCCCGCAGTTGACGGCCACGAACGGGCGATGGCGACGCGCGCTGAGGTTGTGGATATGCCGCGCGATCAACTCTTTGCCGGTGCCGGTTTCGCCGATGATCAACACGCTGGCTTCGCTGGGTGCCACCTGCTGCACGTGGGCCAGCAGTGCCTGTGATTTCGGGTCCTCGAACACCTGCGCCGTGGCACGGATTGAAGTCGCCAGCGCGGGCGAGGGCGGTAGGGTCAGTAGCTGCATGGGGGGATCACTTTTGAACTGAAGGTTGTGAGCTTCAGTCCCGTGGGAGCGGACCTGTCCGCGAATGCAGTAGTCCAGACGCCAAAACGGCGTCGGATGTACTGGCCTCTTCGCGGACAGGTCCGCTCCCACAGGGCTGGTCGGCTCCCGGCATTACTTGTGCGGCGGCAAGTCGTTGGCGATCATTTCGCCGAACGGGCCGGTCAGGTTGGTCAGGCCACCGCCCGCCAGGCTGCGGTACGGCTCGGGTAGCAGCGGGAACACCAGTTCGGCGAAGCGGTAGGCTTCTTCCAGGTGCGGATAGCCCGAGAAAATGAAGCTGTCGATGCCCAGGTCCGCGTATTCCTTGATCCGCGCGGCCACTTCTTCGGGATTGCCCACCAGCGCCGTGCCAGCCCCGCCACGCACCAGGCCGACGCCGGCCCACAGGTTGGGCGCGATCTCCAGATTGTCGCGGCGGCCGTCGTGCAGCGCGGCCATGCGGCGTTGACCTTCGGAGTCGAAACGGGAGAAGGATTTTTGCGCAGCAGCAATGGTCTCGTCGCTGATGTGCTCGATCAGGGTGCTCGCCGCTTTCCAGGCTTCTTCGCTGGTCTGGCGCACGATCACGTGCAAACGAATGCCGAACTTCACGGTGCGGCCCTTGCGCGCGGCACGTTCACGGATGTCCGCCAGCTTTTCGGCCACTGCGGCAGGCGGCTCGCCCCAGGTCAGGTACACGTCCACCTGGTCGGCCGCCAGCTCGTGGGCCGCTTCCGAGGATCCGCCGAAGTACAGCGGCGGATAGGGTTTCTGGATCGGCGGGTACAGCGCTTTGGCGTTCTGCACGCGCAGGTGTTTGCCCTCGAAATCCACCGCTTCGCCCTGAAGCACGCGACGCCAGATCTGCAGGAATTCATCGGTCACTTCGTAGCGTTCGGCGTGATCGAGAAAGCTGCCATCGCCGCGGTTTTCGTCCGGATCGCCGCCGGTCACGACGTTGATCAGCAAACGGCCGCCCGACAGACGATCCAGCGTGGCCGCCATGCGCGCCGAAACCGTCGGGGAAATGATCCCCGGACGAATCGCCACCAGATAGCGCAAGCGTTCGGTCAGCGGCACCAGGGCCGAGGCGATCACCCAGGAGTCTTCGCACGAGCGACCAGTCGGAATCAACACGCCGTGGTAACCGAGGCTGTCGGCGGCCTGGGCCACTTGCTTCAAGTAGTTCAGGGTCACCGGGCGCGCGCCCTTGGTGGTCCCCAGATAATGGCCGTCGCCGTGAGTCGGTAGAAACCAGAAAACATCCATGAGCGTTCCTTCAAGCGAAATCGATGGCTGTGTCTAAGGGGTGTATTTATAGAGCCTGAGATTTATTCCGCAAAAGAACCGAATTCCATATTTTTAGATCGTTTGGAGATATGGTGCGATATCGGGGGGGCATGCGCTCGGCTGAAGCTCCGGTGTTATTCTGCGGCGGACGCGATCCTGTAGGAGCGCGCTTGCCCGCGAACGCGGTGTGTCATTCACACCATTGGGTTCAGAAATAACGCTTTCGCGGGCAAGCGCGCTCCTACAAAGGGCGTTTTCATTCCCTACCAGACAGAACCCGCATGACCTCAAAGAAAGAAATCGCGCCGCTGCCCGAAGACCTGCGGGTGTTCCTGACCGTGATCCGCAAGGCCGGTTTCGCCGCTGCGGCCGATGAGCTGGGGCTGTCGCCGGCGTACGTCAGCAAACGCATCCAGATCCTCGAAAGCACCCTCGCCACGCGCCTGCTGCACCGCACCAGCCGCCGTGTAGCGCTGACCGAAGACGGCGAGCGGGTGCAGCGTTGGGCGGTGCGCATTCTTGAAGATTTCCAGCGGCTGCACGACGAACTGGCGGACGCCCATTCCGAGCCTCGCGGCCGTCTGCACCTGTGCAGCTCCTTCGGCTTCGGCCGCAATCAGGTGGCGCCGGCCGTCTCGCGGCTGGCCGAGCAGTACCCGGAGCTGGAGATACGCCTGGACCTGTTCGACCGGGTGGTGGACATCGTCAACGAAGGCTTCGATCTGGAGATTCGTGTGGGGGATGACATTCCCGGACAGCACATCGGCCGCCAGTTGGTCAGTAATCGCCGGGTGCTCTGTGCGGCGCCGTCCTACCTTGAGCGGCGCGGTGTCCCGCAGCAGTTGAGTGATCTGGAGCAGCACGATTGCTTGGTGATCAAGGAGCGCGACAACGCGTTCGGCATCTGGCACGTGGAGCGGGACGGCGTTCGGGAGAGCGTGCGGGTCAGCGGGCCGCTGTCGTCCAACAGCGGCGAGATCGTGCTGCAGTGGGGGCTTGATGGGCGTGGGGTGTTTCAGCGTTCGTTGTGGGACGTGAAACCGTTTCTGGACCAGGGCCGGCTGGTGCAAGTGCTGCCGGACTGCACCGAAAGCGCCAACGTCTGGGCGGTGTACCCGACGCGGCTGGCCAACTCAGGAAAATTGCGCGTGTGCGTGGAGTTTCTGCAGGCGCATTTTCGGGGGTTGTCGTTGTAGGGGGCGGCCACCGCCGCTGTTCTGATTCTGGCCGGAGGCCGTGGGAGTCCAGCTTGCTGACGATCTGCCGGGAACCGGCAGCAAATCCCTTCAACCCGTTGTGTCAGTCAAGTCGAGATAAGTGATTTTGCGACCGGTTCCCGGCCGATCGCTGGCAAGCCGAGCTCCCACGCCTTCGGCAGAAGCAGGCGTGCGCTATCAGATCACCCCAACCACGGATTGTCCGCCAGGTGCCGCAGCTCGAACGCGCGGATCTGTTCGCTGCGCTGCAAGGTGCTGCCGATCGCGTCCAGCCCCGACAGCAGGGCGTCCTTGCGCAAGGCATCGATCTGAAACGCCATCACCCGACCGTCCGCCAGGCGAATCTGTTGCTGCGGCAAATCCACCTCGATCTGCGCCGTGTCGGGCTGACTGACCACGCGCCCCAACGCCTGAATCTGCGCGTCGTCCAGGGTGATGATCAGCACCCCGTTGCGCTGGCAGTTGTCGTAGAAAATCCCGGCGAAACGGCTGCCGATCAGCGCGCGGATGCCCATCTGCTTGAGCCCCCACACCGCGTGTTCACGGCTGGAACCACAGCCAAAATTCGGCCCGACCACCAGGAAGACCGCGCCCTGCCAGGCCGGCTGGTTGAGGATGAAGGCCGGGTCAGGCTCGCCATCGGGCAGAAAGCGCAGGTCGAAAAACAGCCCTCGGTCCAGTCCGGCCCGGTCGATGCCTTTGAGAAACTGCTTGGGCATGATCACGTCGGTGTCGACGTTGGCGGCGAGCATCGGTGCGGCCTTGCCGCTGACGTGGGTGAATGGCTGCATGTCAGAGACTCCCTTGCAAAATGCGAACGTCGGTCAGATGCCCGGTGATGGCAGCGGCCGCCACCATCGCCGGGCTCATCAAATGGGTGCGTGCGCCGGCGCCTTGGCGGCCTTCGAAATTTCGGTTGGTGCTGGAGGCGCAGCGGTCGCCGGGGGCCATTACGTCGTCGTTCATCGCCAGGCACATCGAACAGCCGGACTGGCGCCATTCAAAGCCTGCGTCACGGAAGATCGTCGCCAGCCCTTCGGCTTCGGCCTGGTCCCGCACTGCGGTAGAACCCGGCACGATCATCGCCCGCACATGCCCGGCCACCTGCTTGCCGCGCACGACCTGGGCCGCGTCACGCAAATCCTCGATCCGCGCGTTGGTGCACGAGCCGATAAACGCGTGGCTGATGACGATGGCGCTGAGCGCCATGCCGGCCTCCAGGCCCATGTAGGTGAGGGCGCGGCGCATGTCCTGGCGCAGGATCGGATCGGCGATGGCGTCCGGGTCCGGCACGCGGGCGCCAATGGCGGCGGCCTGGTCCGGGCTGGTGCCCCAGGTCACCATCGGTTGCAGGTCCCGGGCATCCAGCCGGACTTCCCGGTCGAACACCGCGCCGGGGTCGCTGTGCAACTGCTGCCAGCTGGCCACGGCCCGGTTCCACAACTCGCCCTTGGGCGTTCGGGGTTTGTCTTTCAGATACGCGAACACTTTCTCGTCCGGGGCCATGAACGCACCGCGCGCGCCGGCTTCGACGGCCATGTTGCAGATGGTCATCCGCGCCTCGACGCTCAGCCCCGCAATGGTCGAACCGGTGAATTCGATGGCGTATCCGGTGGCGCCCGACGCACCGATCTTGCCGATCAGGGCCATGATCACGTCCTTGGAAGTGAGGCCTTTGGACAGGTCGCCGTCCACCGTCACCCGCATGCTTTTCAGGCGTTTGTAGACCAGCGTCTGGGAGGCCAGCAGGTGTTCAATTTCCGAGGTGCCGATGCCAAAACCGAACGCCCCCAGCGCGCCATAGGTGGTCGTATGGCTGTCCCCGGCGGCAATCACCATGCCCGGCAGAATGAAGCCCTGTTCAGGGGCAATGACGTGTTCGATGCCCTGGCGCTTGTCCAGCACGTCGAACAGCTCGATGCCGAATTTTTCGCAGTTCTGCGCCAGGTACGACACCTGCAGTGCGCCGCCGGCATCGGCCATGGCGGCCACGCGTTGCGGCGCGGTGGGGTTGACGTGATCGACCACGGCCAGCGCCGTCTCCGGCCGCCAGACATCCCGCCCGGCTTCGCGCAAACCGCTGAACGCTTGCGGGCTGGTGTATTCGTTGATGACCTGACGGTCGATGTACAACAGGACATGGCCCTGATCATCAAGAGTGCACACGGTGTGTGAGTCGATGTGTTTGTCGTAGAGGGTTCTTATTGGAGTCATGGGGGCGCTCACGGTAAAGACATCATGGCCAGGCAGGTGGCGCTGACATCTTCGAACGCAGGCGTCAGGCCATCAATGGCAGGACAGTGAAGGCTTGGGACATGGATCGTGTTGGATGGCGGTGGGAGCCGCTAGCTCACTCCCGACTCTTCCGAAACGCCCACCGCCCCGCAATAACCGTAAACGTCGCCACCAACGCCACCAGCACCCAGAACCCATGGGGATCGCTGGCCAGGGGGATGCCGCCGACGTTCATCCCGAAAAACCCCGCCACGATGTTGATCGGCAGGGCCAGGACGGTGACCACGGTCAGGGTGAAGAGGGTGCGGCTGCTCTGTTCGTTGAGGTTGGCGGCGATTTCTTCCTGCAGCAGCTTGATGCGTTCCCCCAGCGCTGTGAGGTCGCTGATCACCAGCGCCGACTCCTCGGTGGACTGGCGCAGCTCCTGCAAATCCTCTTCCAGCAACCAGTGTGGCGGCTTGTGCAAGAGGCGCATCAGCGAGCCCGGTTCCAGGGCCAGCAGCCGTTGCAGGCGCACCAGCACCCGACGCATGGCGCCCAGCTCCGAGCGGTTGTTGCTCAGGCGCTGGGACAGCAACTGGTCCTCGATCTTGTCCACGCTGATGCTGGTCTGGCGCATGAACTGCGACAGCACGTCGCTCTGGTCCCGCAGCAGATGGGCGAGCAATTCCAGGGGCGAGCGGAACAGTTCGCCGTGCTTGACCGAGGCGCGCAGCTTGTCCACCGACCGCAGCGGGTGATGGCGCGCGGTGATCAGCATTCCGCTGCGCACGCACACCCACAAGGTGGCGATGTCGGTGGAGACGCGGTTGAAATCGAACACCACATCGTTGACCACTGCCAGCAGCGCCGAATCCACGTGCTCGATGCGCGTTGAACGCGAGCCTTCGTGCAGGGCTTCGAAAAATTCATCGGGCAGATCAAGCCTGGTTTTCAGCCAGCGTTCGCAGCCGGCGTGGGCGAGGTTCAGGTGCAGCCATACGAATTCGTTGGGTTCGCCGGGCGTTTGCAGGCATGCCAGCGCCTCGGTGGACGCCACCTCGTGCCCCGGCTCTTCCGGGCGAAAGCGGAAGGCGTAAAGAAGGCCGAACAGGTCGGAGTCCTGATGGGGGGCGATGCGTGGGTTCATGGAGGCTCGCTGCGGGAGGGTGCCCAGAGAGGCAGGCACAGATCGACATCCGCATCATCGCAAGCGGTTTTGACAGTTTTGTGACGGTTGTTAGAGCGAGTACCACTGCCGACTGTAGGAGCGCGCTTGCCCGCGATGACGGCCTTCCTGAGAAAAACAGGTCCACTGACCCACCGCAATCGCGGGCAAGCGCGCTCCTACAAGGTCTGTGTCGGGCTTACACCATCGACAACCGCTGCTTGCGGTGCGGCGCGGGCCAGGCTTTGTCGATCAGCAGCTCGTCGTCGATGCTCAGTTCGATCCGCGCTGCATCGACATTGAGCGCAATGTGCTCGGGGCTCACGGCCTTGGGAATCGCGATCACGCCGTCCTGCCGCAGCACCCACGCCAGGCTGATCTGCGCCGGGGTGGCGTCGTGGCGTTCGGCGACTTCCAGCAGGGCAGGGTTTTTCAGCAGGTGGCCGGCCTGGCCAATCGGGCAGTACGCCATGAGCGGCATGTCGACGTTCTGCATCCACGGCAACAGGTCGTACTCGATGCCGCGCTCCTCGGGGTTGTACAGCACCTGATTGGTGGCGCAGGCCGAATTATCAAGCTCGAGCATGTCGGACACGTCGAAATTGGACACGCCCCAGCGGCCGATCTTGCCCGCGTCGCGCAGGCGCTCGAAGGCCTCCACGGTTTCTTCCAGCGGGTACTGGCCCGGCCAGTGCAGCAAATACAGGTCGATGTAGTCGGTGTTCATCCGTTTGAGGCTGCGTTCGCACGCTTGGGTAATGCCCAGGCGGCTGGCGTTGTGCGGGTAGACCTTGCTCACCAGCATGACCTTGTCCCGCTGACCGGCGATGGCCTGGCCGACCACCTCTTCCGCGCCGCCTTCGGCGTACATCTCGGCGGTGTCGATCAGCGTCAGGCCAAGCTCCATGCCGAGTTTGAGCGCTGACACTTCGGCCTCGCGTTCCTGCCTTTTTTCGCCCATGTGCCAGGTGCCCTGGCCGATGACGGGAACGGTTTTGCCTGCCAGTTCGAGGGTGCGCATGGTGGCTCCTGCAAATAAGGGGGTGATGAATGTCTGGCAGTGGATGGGCGGCGGGGTTCAATTGCATGAAGGCAGCTACGAGCTACGAGCTGCAAGCTACAAGTGAAAAGCTCGCGCCGGACACCAATCTTGTTGGAGCGAGGCTTGCCCGCGAAGTTGGCACCCCGGTTTGTCTGATGTACCGCGGCGTCCTCTTCGCGGGCAAGCCTCGCTCCAACAAAATCTGTTTCGGCGTTATTTTCTCGCTTGCTCGCCACTCCCTTCCCACCCCCCGCCCAGCGCCAGGAACAAGTCGATCTGCCCCATGGCCACTTGCGTGTTGGCGGCGGCCAGTTGGGCGCGGACGTCGGTGTAGGTGCGGGTCGCTTGCAGGTCGGCGAGGAAGGAGTCGCGTCCGGCCTGAAAGAAGCGGTGCGTCTGGTCCGCCGCCTGTTGCGCGGACTGTTCGGCATCGGCCAGGGCGTCGCGGCGTTCCAGCAGCGCGGTGTATTGCGACAGACCGGTCTGGGCTTCGCGAATGGCGTTCAGCACCACGCCGTCGAAACGGGCCAGTGCGGCCTGACTCGACGCTTCGGCAATATGAATCCGGGCGCGGGCGCCGTTGGACGGGATGGTCCAGTTGATCACCCCGCCAAAGCCCCAGCGGTTGGTGGACGGATCGCCCAGCTCGTCGAGAATCCCGACCGTGGCCACCGTCGCGCCAATGCTGATGTCCGGGTACAACTCACCGGTGGCGACACCGATGCCAGCGGTGGACATGGCCAACCGGCGTTCGGCCTGGCGCACATCGGGACGACGTTTGAGCAGCGCGGCGCCGTCGCCGACGGGCATCACCTGGGCAATGTGCGGCAGTTCAGCACACTCGGCCACGCCGGTGGGCAATTGATTCAGTGGTTTGGCCAGCAGCATCGACAGGCGATACAGCCCTGCCTGGCGCGCCGCCTGGTAGCGCGGCAGGTCAGCGCGCAGGGACCTGAACTGGGTTTGCGAGCGGGTGACCTGAGTCTCGTCGCCACGCCCGGCATCGCGCAGGCGCTGGGTCAGGGACAGGCTCTGCTGTTGCAGGTTGACCGATTCAAGGGCAATGCCGTGCTCTTCATTGGCGGCACACACCTGGGTGTACGCCCGCACCACGTCGGCGACCAAGGTGATGCGCGCGGTATCGGCGGCTGCCTGGGCGGCATCGGTATTGGCTTGGGCCGCTTCGATCCCCCGCTGCAGCACGCCGAATAAGTCAAATTGATACGACGTCGTCAGGCCCACATCGCCGACGTTGCTCACCGGCACTTTCTCCGGCAGCAAGTAGGCCTGCCCGGCTTCCTGAATCCGTTGAACGGCCACCTTGCCGGTGCTGGTGAACCCGCCGGCGGCATCGGCCTCGGCGGACTGGTAGCGCGCCCGCTGCAGGTTCGCGGCGGCCACCCGCAGGTCCGTGCTGGACACAAGCGCCTGGCGCACCAGCTCATTCAATTTCGGGTCCTGATACAGCTTCCACCAGTCTTCGGGGACGGGGGCCGAGACCACGTTCGCCGACTGGCCCGCCAGCTCGCCCTGCAAGTCCGGGCGATTGACCGCCGCGTCCTTGGGCAGCTGGTAATCCGGGCCCACCACCGTACACGCCGACAGCAACAAGCCCAGTCCGACCGTCAGCAGGCGCGCGCTGTGTTTCATTTGACGGCTCCTGTCTCGGTGACGGTCTTGTCGCCGCGGGTGGCCATGGCGGCATCGTCGAGGATCGACACCGTGGCGGTGCGCCCGGCGATCATGCGAAAGTCCGCCGGCACTTCGTCGAACGCGATGCGCACCGGAATCCGCTGCGCCAGCCGCACCCAGCTGAAGGCCGGGTTGACGTTGGGCAACAGGTTGGAGCCGCTGCTGCGGTCGCGGTCTTCGATGCCCGCCACGATGCTCACCACGTGACCGCGCAGCCGCGCGTTGTCACCGATCACGCGGATGTCGACCCCGGAGCCGATGTGGATGCCGTCCAGCTTGGTCTCTTCAAAGTAGCCGTCGATGTGAAACGAATTGCCGTCCACCACCGACAGCACGGCGCGGCCCGCGGTGACGAATTCGTGATCGCGAGGCGCGCGGTCGTTGAGGTAACCGTCCACCGGGCTGCGAATCACCGAGCGGTCCAGGTTCAGCTGCGCTGCATCCACCATCACCTGGGCTTCGTTCAGGGCCGACAACGCGCGAGCTTCCCTGGACTGGCTTTCTTCCAGTTGCTCGCGGGCGACCAGATTGCCCAGGCCACGGTTGCGCCGGTTCTCGCGCTGGGCCTGTTCCCAGGATTCCTTGCGTTCGGCAGCGGTGGCCTGGGCCTGACGCAACGCCAGACGGAAGCGGTCCTGGTCGATGGTGAACAGCACATCGCCCTTGCGCACCACCTGGTTGTCGGTGACCGAGACTTTCTGGATCAGCCCGGACACGTCGGGGGCGACCTGAATCACGTCGGCGCGGATATGCCCGTCGCGGGTCCACGGGGCGTACATGTAATACATCACCATCCGCCAGACGACGATGGCGGCGAACAGGATGACCAGCAGGGTCAGGACCACGCGGCCCAATGTGAGTAGGGGTTTTTTCATTTCATCAGGTATCGACTGAGTGTATCCACGGCGCCCAGCAGCAGGGCGTATAGACCGACGTTGAACAATGCCCGGTGCCAGACCAGGCGGTAGAAGTGGGTCCGTGACAACACGGCGTGCACCACCAGGAAAATCAGGTAAGCGATGCCCATCAGGGCCAGAAACGTGGGCAGGAAAATCCCGCCGACGTCCAGATCTCCGATCATAGAGGTGCTCCGTCGATGCCATACGGCGGTTGTTCTTCCTGCTCGGCGACGGCGTCCACGATCTCCACCCCCGGTAGCAACGCCAGGCGCAGGCCGCTCAAGGCGTGCAGCAATTGCAGGCGGGCCTGATCGTCGCCCAGGGCGTCAAAACTCAGGGCGCGGCGCGCGCGGTCCATGGTCATCAGCAGCCCTTTGGGCGCCGGCAGGCGCTCGCCGGCCTTGAGACAGGCGCGGAAGTAGCCGCCGACGTCGGTGGTCACCTGCCGCAGCAATTGACGCGGCGCGGCGTGCACCCGGGGCATGTACGCCAGCAGATCGAGCATGTTCAACGCGACGCGCAGTTCGCGCACCGCGATCCCGGTGTCCTGCGCGGTGATCGTCAGGCGCGGCAAGTGCTGCATCAACCGGTCGAGCATCCTCACGCCCATGCGTCGATGCTCGGCCAGGCTGGCTTGCTCACTGAGGGCGACAATGTCCCGCCAGCTGAAACGGGTCAGGCGCTTGGCCGCCAGTTCCGTGCCGAAGGGCCGCACGATCAGCGTCCAGACGAAGGCAAACGCCAGTCCGGCAGGCCCGGCCAGGTTGGAATTGATGAAGTTCAAGAAGTCCGCATCGTAGGCGCTCTGGATGCTGATGAACGACGAGGTGTTGACGATGGTCAGCAGCGTGCCGAGATAGAACCTGGGCTGGACGGTAAGTGTCCCGACGCAGATGAACGGCACGGCAAAGGCCAGCACCAGCATCGGGAAGTCGTGCAGGTTGGGCAGCACCACGAACAGGTACAGGCTGGCGAACACCACCGACAACAGCGTCCAGAAAAAGAACCGGTAGATCTGCGGCGCCGGGTCGTCCATGGCCGCGAAGAAACTGCAGGACACTGCGGCCAGGGCCACGGCGCTGGCACCATCCTGCCAGCCCAGCAGGATCCACAGCACCGACGCCACGATGATCGCGCTGACCGAGGTCAGGACCGAATACAGCATCATCCCCTTGTCGAGGAACGGTGACAGGCGACCCAGACGCCAGTGGCGGTAGACCGGTTTCCAGGCGGTGTGCTGGTCGGTGGCGATGGCGTGTTGCAGGCTGCGGCAGTCCTGCCACAGGTCGATGAATTCAACCAGTCGAAACAGCGCGTTGGACAGCAGCAACTGTCGCCGGTCATCGAGCTGCGCCGGGGTGGGCTGCAGGCGGTCGAGCTCGCGGTGCAGCACTTTCCAGTACGTGATCGGTGCGCCTTCCGACGTCTGTTCCAGCCAGTCGCGGGTTTCGATCAGCAACGGCGCCAGATCTGCCACCAGTTCCGGCGTACGCCGCTCCAGCGCCCAGAGCGCGTCGTCCAGCGCATCGATCACCGGCAGCAGGTGGATCATCCGCCCGCGCAGTTCCTTGGCGTTGCGCACCCGCTGTTTATGCGCGCCCTCGTGTGGCAGCTGGCCGATCATCAGCTCCAGGCTGTTGAAGGTGCCGACCATGGCGGTGCGCAACGTGCCGACGGCTTCCGGGGTGGAACTGCGCGACAGGAACAGATCGCTGTAGGCGGCGGCGTCGTTGAACCACTTGCCCAGGGAATCCACCAGCACCGGCGCCAGGCGTCGTGGCCAGAACATGCTGCCGACTACGGCGGCGCAGATGATGCCGAGGAAGATTTCTTCGGTACGGGACACCGCGATGTCGAACACCGCCTGCGGGTTGTCCACCACCGGAAACGAGATCAGCGGCATGGTGTAGCCGGCCAGCATCAGGGCATAACTGTTGGCGGTGCGCAGGTGCAGCGACAGAAACAGCAGGGTGCCGGTCCACAGCGCGATCACTACCGCCAGCAAAAACGGCGTCTGCACGAACATCGGCACCAGGATCACCGAAGCCGCGGCGCCCAGGAACGTCCCGGCGGCGCGGTACAGCGCCTTGGAACTGGTGGGCGCGACGAAGGGGCTGGAGACGATATACACCGTGGCCATCGCCCAATAAGGACGCGGCATTTCCATCAGCAGGGCGATGTACAGCGCCAGCATCGAGGCGCCGAAGGTGCGTACGCCGTAGAACCAGTCCCGGGCCGGGGGCACGCCCTTGAAAAAGTCGCTGCTGAAAAAGCCCTGGCCGTCGGCGG
Source organism: Xanthomonas sp. WHRI 1810A (assembly GCF_040202885.1). Lineage (NCBI taxonomy): Bacteria > Pseudomonadati > Pseudomonadota > Gammaproteobacteria > Lysobacterales > Lysobacteraceae > Xanthomonas > Xanthomonas sp. WHRI 1810A. Next base: position 19,368 of record NZ_JBEGED010000014.1, on the reverse strand, counting down.
CCTTGTTGGCAGTGGTACTCAAGACGGCGTCACCGCCGAGCTGGGCGTGGCGTCGGAAAACGCCTTGATCACGCGCAGGGCGGCTTCCAGGTCGGCGGGGTCCAGATGGCCGAAAACCTCACGGCGCAGACGGATCAATTCGGCTTCGATCGACTGCGCCAGTGCGCTGCCTTGCTCGGTCAGGCTCAGGGATTTGGCGCGGCGGTCGGTGGGGTCTTCGGTGCGGCACACCAGATTGGCCGCGCCCAGTTGATCGAGCAAGCGCACCAGCGACGGGCTTTCCAGGCCGCAGGCCTGGGCAACAGTGACCTGACGCACGCCGGTGCCCAGCCGGGCAATCATCAGCAACGGCCCGGCACACGCCTCGGAAATGCCGTAGCTGCTCAGGGTGGTGTGGCACACCCGGCGCCACTGGCGCGAAGCCGCGACTACACCGCCGGTGATGTGCATCTGCAAGGTATCGATAGTCATAAAAGGTGCCACTGAATGCGTGTGTCGACAGGATTTGATAGGAGGTTAATGGTTAGTCTCAGTATTATTAGGCTGCTAACTATTAATATCCTGTAACAAAGCAGGTTCGTCAAATGAAAAGACGCTGAACGGTGGTGCGGCCGGTCGCCGCAGGAGCCCGGCTCTGTAGGGGCCAACTTGTTGGCGAAGCGGCTAATCCGGTATCTGTAAGGGCCTTTTCGCGAACAAGTTCGCTCCTACAGGGTAAATATCACGAACCGTTCGTCGGGCAGTTAAGTCCGCTGCGGAACTGATTTCAGATTTCCGTGTTGTCGATGTTCAAAAACTTGGCGGCGCCCAGCTGGGCGGACAGCCATACCCGCCGTCCGATCGTTCAAATAGGTACGCGAAGAGAACTGCTGTCGAGTGATATCGCAGTACTGGCACTTGAGCGAAGATGACCGCTTTTAGCCATGTTATTGACGTCAGTTGACCGGCGTTACTGGTCATCAAAAAAACGATTCAGCCGATAGCAAGGGCGACACGAACGGTGCGCAAAGCATTGTTCCAGACACATCCCTTTGCTGGTGCGCATGCCGCACCCACGAGCGCATCATGATCGACCTCGCCACCTGGAACCTGTCCGTGCCGGTCGGCACGCCGGCCACCATCATCAGTACGCCAGCCCTCGTGGCCGGTTATCAGGATGGTTACTTCCGCTCCGGAAGCACGCTGTTTTTCTGGGCGCCTGTCACGGGCTCAAAAACCGACAACGCGATTTACCCACGCACCGAACTGCGGGAAACCCAGGCCAGCGGGGCGGTGTACAACTGGGAGTATTCCCAGGCCGATAACTTTCTGCGCGCGGCGCTGGAAGTGGATCAGGTGCCGTCCACCGGCAAGATCGTGATCGGGCAGATTCACTGTTACGGCAGCACCGAGCCGCTGATCAAGCTGGAATACCAGTACAAGGAGAAACTGGGCAACGGCAACATCGTCGTTAAATTTCGCCGCACGCCGACCTCCGAAGTCGAGGTGATTCAGGTCGCCACCGGGGTGCTGCTCAACACCCGTTTCACCTACACCATCCATCTGACCCAGACCGGCAGCCTGACGGTGAACGCCGCCGAGATGCAGTGGACCGCCAAACTGGACAGCACCTGGAGCGGCAAGCAGTTGTATTTCAAGGCGGGCGTGTACACCCAGGACAACACCGGGTACGCCACCGAAGGCGGGGCGGCGACTTTTTACAAACTGGAGATTGCGCACACCAAGAAGGCGGGGTGACGTAGCTGGCTGTTGCGCACTCCTGTAGGAGCGCGCTTGCCCGCGATTGCGGTGGTACATCCAACGCATTTTTATCGTCTGCTCAACTTTATCGCGGGCAAGCGCGCTCCTACAGTCTGGTTCTTCAGGTCTTCGGAAACACCAACGCAAAACAGATCCGTCCCGGTCTTGGCTGCTTCACACTGACCGTCCCGCCGTGCAACTGCATGATCGCCGCCACGATCGCCAGGCCGAGTCCGTTGGAATCCGAGCTCTGGTGGCGGGAGGCGTCGCCCCGGTAGAAGCGGTCGAACAGCTTGCCCAGCGCCGCATCGGTCAGCACCGGGCCCTGGTTTTCCACTTCGATCCGGCACTCGCCAGGCGTACTGACCACCCGCATCAGGATGTCGCTGCCTGCGTCGGCATAACGAATCGCGTTGGCCACCAGATTGCTCAGCGCGCGGCGTAGCAGCAGCGGGTCGGCGTCGACGGTGGCGTCGCCCGAGGTGTGCAGCGCCAGTTGCCGCTCTTCGGCCAGGCCTTCGAAATACTCGCCAATGCGCTCCAGTTCGTCCCGCAGGCAGAGCGGCTGCCGCTCGGGCACCGCCTGCGCTTCATCGGCCCGGGCCAGAAACAGGATGCTCTCGACCATTCGCGAAATCCGCTCAAGCTCTTCCAGATTGGAGGCCAGCAACGCCTGATACTCATCGGCACTGCGGGCCTGGCGCAGGGCGACCTGGCAGTGCCCCATCAACGAGCCCACCGGGGTGCGGATCTCGTGGGCCAGATCGGCGGAAAACTGCATCAGCCGTTGATACCCGTTGGCCAGCCGATCCAGCATCGCGTTGTAGGCGTCGCTCAACTGCTGCAATTCCACCGGCGTGTCTTCGCTGTTCATCCGGCTGTCCAGGCGCGCCGGGGTGATGTCCGCGGCATGGGCAGCCATTCGCCGCAAAGGGCGCAACCCCCGGCGCAGCAGGGCGTAACCGAGCACTGCGCTGATCAGGAACGCCAGCAGCACGGCCAGATAAATACGCTGACGGAATTCACTGAGCATGGCCATTTCCTTGACCATGATGTGGGCGGCGGTGAGGTGCACGTTGCGTCCGTCGGAGGTGGTCTGCACCGTGGCCGCGCGCAGGGGCACGCCGGATGGCGACAAACCGCTGCGCAAGTCGCTTTCAGCCAGCGGCACACCTTGTTCGATGACCGGCAGCTCGGGCAGTGTCGCGTGCAGCGGGTTGACCATGATCACCGGCGCCTGACCCGGCTCGCCGATGATGAAAATGTCGTCTTCGCTGTCCAGCATGTTTTCGAAAATCTGCGGGCTGCCCTGCAGCTTGTCCAGGGTCACGTCGTAGTGCAGCAGTTTGCGGAAGTGGTCGAGTCGCGCCAGCACCGCATGGTCGCTGCGCTGCAAAACCTGGGCTTTCATCGACGCGTACAGATACAGCCCGGCGCCGGCCACGGCGAGCATCGCCACCAGGGAAAAGGCCAGGGTCGAGCGCAGGGTCAGGGAAGGTTGGCGTCGGGTCCGCATGGCCGCACCTCGCACACATAACCGATGCCGCGCACGGTGTGGATCAGCTTGACGGGGTAGGGCAGGTCGACCTTGCTGCGCAGGCGCTTGACCGCCACGTCCACCACGTTGGTGTCGCTGTCGAAGTTCATGTCCCAGACTTCCGAGGCGATTTGCGCGCGGGATAACACGTCGCCCTCCCGGCGCAGAAACAGATGCAGCAACGCGAACTCCTTGTTGGTCAGCACGATCACTTGTTGCTGGCGGGTGACGCGACGGCGCAGCAGGTCCAGCTCAAGGTCCGCCACGTGAAAGTGATCGGCTTCGCGGACCACGCCCCGGCGCAGGATGGTGCGAATGCGCAGCAGCAGTTCGGTGAAGGAAAACGGCTTGACCAGGTAATCGTCGGCGCCCAGCTCCAGCCCGCGGATCCGGTCCTGCAGCTGATCACGGGCGGTGAGGAATAGCACCGGCACGTCCTGCCGCGCCCGCAGCACTTCGATGATCTGAAAGCCGTCGATACCGGGCAGCATCACGTCCAGCACGATCAGGTCGTAGGTGAACTCCAGCGCCATGTGCAGGCCGTCGGCGCCGTGCTGGGTCCAGTCCACTTTGTAGCCGGATTCGCCGAGGCCCTTCTTCAGGTACTCCCCGGTCTTAGTGTCGTCTTCGATCAGCAGAATGTGCATCGTCTTGGGGGCGCTCGGTTCACGCAAGTGTGTGGCGGGGTCGCTGCACACCGCGTCGGGCTTGGAGTTTAACCAACCGGGCCGGCGGCGTCGGTTACATTTTTGTCATTGATGGGAGCGCTCCGGCGAATGACAAAAATGTAATCCGGCGGTCATTGTGTGGTCCCGGTTGCGGGTAGAGGATGGCTGCACACCAACCACAAGGAATCGTCACATGACTATGAAGACTGCCCTGTCCACCACGTTCGGCGTGCTGCTGCTCAGCGCCTCTGTCCTGGCCGCAGCCGCTGACATGCCGGTGGTCAAGCCACTGCGCGGCACGGTCGACAGCGTTGACAACAACACCCTGTTGTTCACTACCCGCTCCGGCGCGCACCAGACCATCGGCCTGACCGACAAGACCGGCATTCGTCTGGTCTCGAAAACCGACATCGATTCGATCAAGGCTGACAGCTTCATTGGTTCGGCGGCGATCCCGCAGGCTGACGGCTCGCTGAAAGCGCTGGAAGTGACCGTGTTCGAACCGAGCCTCAAGGGCAGCGGCGAAGGGCACTACGGTTGGGAAAACGCTGACGGCAGCACCGGCACCATGACCAACGGCACCGTGGGCAAACTGGCCAAGGCCAATGGCCGCACCCTGACCGTGGGCTACAAGGGCGGCGAGAAGCAGTTGATGGTGCCGACTGACGTGCCGATTGCTTACGTTGAGCCAGGCAAGACCGAGCAACTGGTCAAAGGCGCGAAAGTCGTGGTGTTCCCGGGTGAAGACGGCAAGACCGCACGCGGTGTAGCGGTGGGCAAAGACGGCTTCCAGCCGCCGATGTAATCAGCGTCACGCGACCCTTGTAGGAGCGCGCTTGCCCGCGATGGCGGCAGGTCTGACAACACAGCGTTGAATGACACACTGCCTTCGCGGGCCAGCGCGCTCCTACAGCTGCCCTCTGTCCCGTGGGATTTGAGTAAAAAAATGAAAACAAAACGCATCCATCCCTGGCCCGTCCGCCTCACCCATTGGCTCAACGCCATTGGCATGACCTGCATGTTCATGAGCGGTTGGGCGATTTATAACGCATCGCCCCTGTTTGCCTTTCGTTTCGCCCCGGTGCTGACCGTCGGCGGCTGGCTGGGCGGTGCGCTGGCCTGGCACTTCGCGTTCATGTGGCTGCTGTTTTTCAACGGCCTGCTGTACGTGCTCTACGGCCTGTTCAGCGGCCATTTCAAACGCGACCTGTTGCCCATCACTTCCCAGGCGGTGAAGCGGGATTTGAGCGAGGCGCTGCGGTTCAAACTGGTTCACCAGAAGGGCGTCTACAACGCCGTGCAGCGGCTGATGTACTGGCTGGTGCTGGCGGCGGGCGTGCTGATCGTGGTCTCGGGACTGGCGATCTGGAAGCCCATTCAATTGCAGGAACTGACGGCGCTGCTGGGCGGTTATGACGTCGCGCGCTACGTCCATTTTGCTGCGATGGCCGCGATTGGCGCGTTCGTCGTGGTGCACCTGGCGCTGGTGCTGCTGGTGCCCAAAACCCTGTTGCCGATGATCACAGGCGGCGTGCGGCCACTGCCCACCACCGGTGAAGAGCTGCGGAAGGTCAATCATGATTGAGCCAAAAAAACGCGCCATCCAGCGCATCAAGCTGGAACCCGCGCAAGAGATTCAGCTGGAGAGCATCCAGCGCCGCAACTTCCTGCGTGGCGGCCTGACGGTGGGCGCCATGGCCATGCTGACCGGCTGCAATTTGCAGGACGGCGATCAGGTGGACAAGGTGCTGTGGGCCATGTCGCGCTTCAACGACCGGGTTCAGGCCTGGCTGTTCAGCGGCCAGAAACTGGCGCCGACCTACACCAAGGCGCAGATGACTAATCCGTTTCCGTTCAACGCGTTCTACGCCCAGGACGATATACCGGAAGTGGACCTGTCCGATTACGCGCTGGAGGTGTCCGGCCTGGTGCGGGACAAGGCGCCGTGGACCCTGGACGGCTTGCGCAAACTGCCCCAGCGCACCGACATCACGCGGCTGATCTGCGTCGAGGGCTGGAGCGCCATCGGTCAGTGGGGCGGGGTGCCGCTACGCACCTTCCTGGAACACATCGGCGCTGACACCACGGCCAAATTCGTCGGCTTCAAGTGCGCGGACCGCTACTATTCCAGCCTCGACATGCCCACCGCGCTGCACCCGCAAACCCTGCTGGCGCTGGATTACGGCGAAGTCGCGCTGCCGCCTGAATATGGCTATCCCTTGCGGGTCCGGGTGCCGACCAAACTGGGCTTCAAGAACCCCAAGCACATCGTCGAGATCTTCGTCAGCAACGACTACCCGGGCGGGTATTGGGAAGATCAGGGGTATAACTGGTTCAGTGGCAGTTGAGTTCGAGCGCGAACTGCTTTTGATTCTGGCCGCAGGCCGTGGGAGCCTTGCTTGCAGGCGATCTGCCGGGCACCGGCAGCAGAACCGGGTCACTGGGTATTGCTGATACACCGCGTGAGGTGAATGTACGACCGGTTCCCGGCCGATCGTCAGCAAGCTGGACTCCCACGCCTCCGGCAGAAGCAGCACTGCGTTGCACCCACAAAAAAGCCCGCCTGCCGATCACTCGGCAGGCGGGCTTTTTGTGCAGCCGGGCTTAGTTCAGGCCGAGCTTGCCGCGCATTTGCGACAGGTCTTCAGCCAGGGTGTTGACCGGGCCGACCAGTGCTTTGCGGTCGTTTTCCTTCACTTTGTCGTAGGTCTCGTAGCCGCCATCCTTGGTTTTGTACTTGGCCAGGATCTTGTCCACGGCGGCGAAGTTCTTGTCGACCTTGGCCACGAACGCCTTGTCCGTCTTCTCCAGCTGCGGCTTGAACAGGTCGACGATCTTCTTGGAGCCGTCAACGTTGCCCTGGAAGTCATACAGGTCGGTGTGGCTGTAACGGTCTTCTTCACCGGACAGCTTGGTCGCGGCCACTTCTTCCATCAGCGCGGCAGCACCGCCCACGACTTTCTCCGGCGGGAAGGTCATGTCGGCGATACGGGCTTGCAGGTCTTTCACATCAGACATCAGCTTGTCAGCGAAGACGGCCTGATCCTTGGTGGTGTTCTGGGAGAACAGCGCGTATTCCAGACGGTGGAAGCCGGTAAAATCGTCGGCTTTCACGCCGTTTTCGTGGTCGTCTTCCCGGGAGTCGATGGAGGCATCGAGGTCGCTGAACAGCTCGGCGATCGGCTCGATGGCCTCGTAGGACATGCGGGTGGTCGGGAACAGCTTCTTGGCCGTCGCCACGTCGCCTTTCTTGACCGCGTCGGTGAACTTCTGCGTGTCGGCAGCCAGTTTGTCGACGTTTTCAGTGACGTAGATTTTGTAGTCGGAAACCGGGGTCACCAGGTCCAGCGGGGCGGTGGCGGCAAACGCTGACATCGAGGTCTGCAACACACCAACACTGAGCATCAACGCAATAGACGACTTTTTCATTTAACGCTTCCTTTAGATAAGAGTGGTCAGACAGTCTTTGTTGTTTGGGCAGAAGCATCGAGCAACGATCGACCGATAAAGTCCTGGTCATTGACCACGCCCGGCAAGGTAAAGAAGTAACCGCCGCCCACCGGCTTGAGGTATTCCTCAAGGGGCTCGCCGTTGAGGCGGGTCTGCACGGTGATGAAGCCTTTTTCCAGGTCCGACTGGTAGCAGATGAACAGCAGTCCCATGTCCAGCTGACCGTTCTTGTTCACGCCGTTGGAGTAGTTGAACGGCCGACGCAGGATCAGGTTGCGCTGGCTTTCGGCGGTGCGCGGGTTGGCCAGGCGGATGTGCGCATCGAGCTTGGTGACCTTGCCTTCCGGGTCCTTGTGGTAGTCCGGAACGTCGGTCTCGACCTTGCCATCCATGGGCGCGCCGGTGGCTTTCATGCGGCCGAAAATGTCCTGCTGCTCCTGCAGCGGAGTCCGGTCCCAGCGCTCGACGAAGTTGCGGATTATCCGCACCGCCTGGTAGCTGCCATTGGCGGCCCACGCCGGCTCATCGCTGCCCGGCTGGACCCACACCAGGGTGTCCATGGCCTTCTGGTCATTGGAATCGGGGTTGGCCGAACCGTCGCGAAAGCCCAGGAAGTTACGCGCGCTTTCGGCAGGCTGGCCGGGTTTGAGCGGCGCCTGCGCCGGCACGGTGCCTTCCTGTTTCCAGCGCACGAACAGCAAGTCCGGCAGGTTTTTCACGATGTCGCGCAGGGCGTGAATGTTGCTGTCGGGGGCGTTGGAGCAAAACTGAATGCTCAAGTCGCCGTGGCAGCACTCGGCTTCCAGAGCGTCATTGGGGAAACCGACCATGCGCTGCAGACGCTTGGGCTTGACCGGGGCCAGGCCGAAGCGCTCGTCGAACAGCGAGTCGCCGACCGAGACGGTGATGGTCAGGTTGTCCGGGGTCACCACCGGGCCGAGGATGCCAGAATCCAGCGGCGGCAGTTTCGGGTCGACCTGCGGCACCGCGCCGCCGGTCATCAGGAAGGCGATGCGCTCGTTGAGGGTGCGAAACAGCCGCTCCAGGTCTTCGCGGTCCTGGGCCAGCACGTCGAACGAGACCATCATGCCGGCGACCGGGCGCGGGTTGACGATGCCGCTCTGGTGCAGGCCGTGGTACGAATTGTGGTCTTGGGTCTTGTCGCTTTTCGGTGCTTCAGTCACCTGCGCAGGGGCGGGCGCTGCCAGCACATTGCCGCTCAGGCTGCTGCCGGCAAGGGCCGCACCGGCAGCGCCGAGGCCCATGAGCACACGGCGGCGTTGAACGGAAATCGGGTCGTTGGAGGAATCTGAATCTTTCATGTGATTAAAGTCTTCTCGCGGGTTTCAAAGGGCCAGGCGGGCGCATCGGCACCCGCCAGGGCACGCCTTACAGGCCGGTGAGGCCCAGGGCCGGATCGATTCCTTCGAGTGCGTCGGCCAGAGCCTTGGCCTTGTCTGCAATCTGCTTACGTTGTTCGGCGCTGACCTGGTCATACGGCGTGTAGCCGTTGTCGGTCTTGAGCAGCAGCAATTGGTCGTCCAGCGCCGTGATGGCGGCGTCGATCTTCTTGAGCACCTCGCCGGAGGTCTTGGTCAGCAGCGGCCGCAGCAGGTCGACCACTTTTTTGGTGCCGGTCAGGTTGGCCGCAAAACCGCTGGCATCCAGGTGGCTGTAGCGTTCTTCTTCACCGTTGCTGCGCACATCGGCCAGGCCGCGCATGTTGCGCACTACCATGCTTGCCAGTTGGTCCGGCGCAATGCTGTTGGCCAGCAGCGCTTGTTTGAGGCTGGTGATGTCGGTTTGCAGACGCTCGACCACCGGCGTCAGGCCTTCGACCGAATGCTGCTGGAACAGGCCGAACTCGATGCGGTGGAAACCGGTGAAGCCTGGGTCCTGCTCGCGTTTTTCGTAGTAATCGGCGCGGGCGTTGACGGCGTTGTCCAGTTCAGACAACCGCTGCGCCGCCGGGGCGATGCGCTGGTAGGCTTCGCGCGCCGGGACGTAGGCGTTCTGCGCCGCCGACAGGTCGCCGCTGGCGATGGCCTGCTGCAGATCGCCAACCGCGCGCAGCAAGGCGCTGCTCTGGGTGCTCAGGTACACGCGGTATTCGGACAGCGGACCAATGAACGCCACCATCGAGGGGCGCGCCTTGGCGGCGGCATCGGATTCGGCGGTCGGTGTGACGTGCAGCGTGCCGCGCGGATTGCTCAGCAGGCCGCAGGTGATCTCGTAATCGCCGGGCAGCAGGTTGGCGTTGATGACCTGATTCAGGCCGGGCACGATGTTTTCGCGCTCTTCCACCACCAGCACGCCGTCGAGGATTTCCCACTCCACGGCCCGATCCGACGCGTTGACGATGCGGAACGCGTTCTTGCCGGCCGGCACGGTGATGGTGTTGGGTTCGCAGTTTTTCGCGTGGATCGTGACCACGGTTTCGTCACCGCCGTTGGCGATGCGTTTTTTCTGCGCCGACTGCGAGGCGAAATAAAACAGGGCGCCGGCGGCGATCATCAGCAGCACAGAACCTGCAACGGCCAATTGCAGGCCGCGCGAAGGTCTGGCTTTCTGTGGCGGAAGGCCTTGGGGTGAGGAAGTCATGGTTGCCCTTACTTGTTCGGAACGGAGGAAGACCGGCCGTGTTCATGTGCCGGACGGGTGGGCAGACTCACCACCCGTGCCTGGGGTTTGAAGAACAGGACCAGCGCGAAGATCAGGTAGGCCAGATAGGCCGTCAGCACGCTGACAGTCGGCGCATCCTGATAGCCGAACATGCCCGCCAGCACGGTGCCGGTGGGGCCGTCCATCGGCAGGATCGGGCTGATGTCGAAGACCACATCCTGGAAGTGGTTCCATACGCCGGCTTCATGCAGCGAGCGCACCGAGTTGGCCAGAATGCCGGCGGCGACCACCAGAATGAACAGCCCGGTGTAGCGGAAAAACAGGCTGAGGTTCAGGCGCATGCTGCCTTTATAAATCGCCACGCCGATGCACACGGCGATGATCAGACCCAACAGCGCGCCCAGCGGACCGGACGCGCCGGCACTTTGCTGGAACACCGCCAGCAGGAAGAACACCGTTTCCAGGCTTTCCCGGGCGACGGCGAAAAACACCATGCCGATCAGGGCATAGGTCTGGTTTTTCGAGCCGGCCAGGGCCGCGTCCAGGGATTGATGCAGCTCGTGCTTGATCGAGCGCGACACCTTGCGCATCCAGACCACCATGGAACTGAGGATCACCACGGCCAGCAAGCCGACCAGGCCTTCGAACAGTTCCTGCTGCTTTTGCGGAAATTCAGCGCTGACCATTTCCAGACCGCCACCGACGAACAACGCCAGGGCCACCGCCAGGAACACGCCGATCCAGACAGCGGGCATCCATTCGCCACGGCCGGTCTGTTTCAGGTAGCTGGCAATGATGCCAACGATGAGCGCGGCTTCAATCCCTTCGCGCAGCATGATCAAAAAAGGAACGAGCATGAATCACCGGGTAAAGACTGATAGGGTGTGCAGCGTGAACGCGTGAGGTAGGCATTCGCATTCAGCCGTGCAACATAATGATACTCATTATTGAATGCGTGTACTTGTTTTTTTGCGTTATCGGGGATTTGTGCTTGTGTTCAGGTGGCGTTCAGCCATCGGTGGCGCAGCCGTTGAATCCGCTCCCTCTCATGGATTCAATAGCTCGGTAGCTGATCAGGGTTCATGTCTGCCGCGGCGGTGTCGCTGAGACCACAACCCGTGGGAGCGAACCTGTTCGCGAAGAGGCCGGTTAATTCGACATTTCTTCGTCGCCAGTGACAACCCCTTCGCGGACAGGTCCGCTCCCACGGTGGATTGCGTGATCTGAATCTAAACCATCCGCTTGACCGTATTGTCCTTGCGCACGAAGTGGTGCCAGACCGCCGCGACCACGTGCAGCCCGATCACGTAATAGAAAATCGTCCCCAATAAGACGTGGTAGTGCTCAAGGTCTTCGGCGGTGTCTTTGGCGATGGCGAAGGGTGAGGGGATGGCCCATGTCGTCAGTGGAATCGGCAACGCGCCCCGTTCCAGCAGCACGGTGAACAGACCCATCAAAGGCTGCGCGAACAGAAACGCATACAGCGCGTAATGCGAAACCGTCGCCGCCAGCCGCAAGGCGCCTTCCAGTGGCGGAGTGATGCCGGGCGGCGTGTGGCGGTGGCGTTCGGCAACGCGCACGAACGCCAGGATCAGCACAACAATCCCCACCCAGAAATGACTCTGCACCACCAGCGTGCGCACGTCGGTGCCTCGGCCAAACTGGCTTCGGCTCAGAATCAGGAGGTAAGCCAGCACGATCAGTGCAGCCATGACCCAGTGCAGCCAACGGGCTTTGTAGCTGTAGCGTTCAGCGCTAGAAGGTGTCGTCACGGTTGGATCTCCACTCGTTGATCTAAATTAATATATAAAGTTTATTGTTAGACGGATTGGTGATTAAAAAACCATTCAAGCCGGTTTGACAGGGATTCGCTCTCCTACCATCGTTAATTTTCCAAGACGACTCACAAGAACATGTTCGCTGATCTCCAGGGAGGTAATCATGCACCGAAAAAAACTGCTGATCGTCGGCGGCGGTAAGCTTTGCCTGCAAATTCTGCAGATACTGGGGCCGCGCAACGGCTTTCACTTTCATGTCGCCAGTCGAGACCTGGACACCGCCGTCCGGCTGTGCAATCTGGTACGCATGGGCGCGCTGCAACAGGACGTCGATGTCTCCATTCAGCCGTGGCACATGGATCTGGTCGAGGAAAACATCGGCAAGAATGCCGCGATACTGAATACGATCAAGCCGGACATCATTGTCAACTGCGCGTCGCTGCAGTCCTGGCGGATCATCACCCAACTGCCCGGCGCCCGCTACGAGGCCTTGAATCAGGCGCAATTGGGGCCGTGGCTGCCCATGCACCTGGCGCCGGCCTACGCGTTGATGAGGGCGGTCAAGCAATCGGGGGTGCGCTCGTTGACGGTCAATCTTGCCTACCCGGATGCGGTCAATACCGTATTGGACAAACTCGGCCTGGCGCCGGATGTGGGTGCCGGCAACGTCGCCAATCTGGTGCCGGCCACCCGTAGCGCGATAGCTCGCCTGGCAGGGTGCGGGCCGGAAGCGGTCCGGGTCAAGCTGATCGCCCATCGATATTTCAGCCATTACGTGCCCCGCGCCGGTTTGCCCGATGAGGCCAATTTCCACCTCTGCTACTGGGTCGACGGGGTGGAATGGACCGGCGAATTCCACCCTCGCCGGATCTTCGACCGGGTGGCCACCGACTTCAGGCGCCTGGGCGGCGTTGACGGTCAGTTCCTCGCCGCGACCTCGGCGGTCAGGGTGATCGAAGGCTTGTGCGCACCGGTAGAGACCGAAACCCATGCGCCGGGTCCCCACGGTCTGCCGGGCGGCTATCCGGTGCGCGTCGGCATGGGAAAAGTGCTGCTGTCATTGCCCTACGGCATTGGACGGGCCGAAGCCATCTCGGCCAATCAACTGGGCCAGCGTCAGGACGGCATCGACAAAATCGCTGCCGACGGCTGCGTGTCATTCGGCATGGAGCAGATGGCCGTGATGGAATCGCTGCTGGGGTTTTTCATGCCACAGATGAAGGTTTCCGACGTGTCTGGATGGGCTGCGGAGCTGGCCCGCAAATACAGCGTTTTCGCCAAAACGGGCGGGCAACAGGGAGTTCACGCTCATGCCACACCGTTATCTGCACGTCAGACCAGGACAGCCTCCTGACGCAAATTCCGATTATGCCCGGCAGTATGGCGAAGCCTTTGCAAGCCGCTGGGATGAACTGATCGACTGGGACAAACGCATTGCCGGGGAGGGCGGGTTCTTCACGGACCTGTTGCTGGGCGTGGGGGCCAGTTCAGTGCTGGACGTGGCCACCGGCAGCGGGTTCCACGCCGTGCAGCTGAAGAAGGCCGGTTTTCGGGTCAGCGCCTGCGACGGCAGCCAGGCCATGGTCGACCGGGCGAAGATCAATTTCGCCCGCCATGGCCTGAAGATCCCGCTGGCCCGCTGCGACTGGCTGGACCTTGACCCTGCCCAACTGGGCACCTTCGACGCGGTGTTGTGTCTGGGCAATTCGTTGTGTCACATGTTCGACGACCACGCGCGTCTGGCTGTGCTGCGACGATTCAGGTCCTTGTTGCGGCCGGGCGGTTTGCTGGTGGTGGATCAGCGTAATTTCCAGGCGATTCTGACGGGTGATTTCACGTCGTTCGGGCCCTTTTTCGAGGGCGGCGACACCGTGCGGATGACCCTGGGTGAGGTGAACGAGCGGCTCTGCGAATTCGTCTACACCTTCAGTGATGAGGCGACGTATCGCCTGCGGGTCGCGCCGCTGCGCCCTCAACAGGTGCGCCGAGAGATCCTGCAGAGCAGCTTTGTCAGCGTGCAATCCTTTGGCGATTTCAAATGGATCTATGACGCAATGCGCGTTGACTGCATCCTTCATGTGGCGCATAGGGCGTGAGTGGTAAGCCGTAAGCGGTAAGCGGTAAGCGGCAAGCGGCAAGCTGCAAGTAAAAGCGGGCGCGTGCAGGCTCTTGATCTAGCTTGAAGCTTGAAGCTTACAGCTCGCATTTAACCCAGGAATCAGTAGGCAGAAAGAACCATGACGCTCAGTCAAATCAAGATCAACGCCATCCGTCTGGTGGGTGGCCTGGCGGTGCTGGATTTTCTGAACACGTGCGACGGCCGTCGTCCCGGCACGACGTTGCCGGCGATGGTGGATCAGTTGTCGAGCCTGGAGGACGTCATTCATTGGTACCTGCACGCAGGGCTGATCACGTCGAGCGAGCACGAGCAGTTTTTCGACCTGACCCACAACGTCAGCGGGAAGCCTTTGGTTGTGTTCCAGCAAATCATCGGGTTTCGCGAGGCGCTGTATCGGTTGCTGATGCCGCTGGCGCTGGGGGATCGGCTGGATCCGTCGGCGCTGGCGGTGCTGAACGCGCATGTGGCGCAGACCGCCGCCGAACGGCTGCTGGTCCCGACAGGTTCAGGGGTGGTCTGGCGCTGGCGGACGTGTGAATCGCTGGAATCCATGACCGCCAGCCTCATCGGGCGGGTAGCGGTGCAGGCCGCCGCGCTGCTGTCCGGCCCCGATCTGGCCCGGCTGAAAGTGTGCGGTGCCCCCGACTGCGACCGGCTGTTCATCGATGTGTCCAAAAACGGCCGGCGTCGCTGGTGCCAGATGAACACCTGCGGCAGTCGGGAAAAGGCCCGGCGCTGGGTGGCCAGTGCCGGAACCGATCAGTGGCCTGAAAATACGCTGAACGCCCCCTGCGCGGCGGATTCAAACCTGTAGCGCGCTCCTCTTGCGCTCATACGAGGTGAGTCATGAAAAACAATCTGACCGAGCAACTTATTTCGCAAAACCCACTGTCTCAGAACACCGGCCCCGATTATGCCGATGACGACATGGTCACCCCGGGTTTCGATGATGACGGCGGCCCCGGCATCGGCCCCGATGAAGTCCCCCCAGGCGGACTCGACCCGGCCGACCCGCAAACCCTGCCCACCGATCCGGATCTGAAGGATGACAGCGTCCTTGACCGTCCGATTTAAGGGGCGGCCGGCACTGACGCAACAACACCGCACCACACCCATGGAACCTGCGTGATCGCCAGGCTTCTTATGTCCTGACATTCGTGCTTGAGCAGGCCCGCCGTGGAGCCATCAAGCACTAACGAGCCAATCCTTATTGAGTGACCGGCGTCTCTTTATAGAGGCGCCGGGCTCATGGCACTTGCGATATTGATGCAACAGGACGTATGAGATTTCTTCCATGAGTGATATACGCATCGGCATTTCCGGTTGGCGCTACGTGCCTTGGCGCGGGACTTTTTACCCCGAAGGCCTGACGCAGAAGAACGAGTTGAAGTTCGCCTCGCGCGCGGTCAACAGCATTGAAATCAATGGCTCGTTCTATTCCTTGCAATCCCCGGATCTGTACGCGCGCTGGTACGCCGATGCCCCCGAGCACTTCATGTTCAGCCTCAAGGCGCCGCGGTTCATTACCCACGTCAAACGCCTGAAGGAAGTGGAAGAGCCCATCGCCAACTTCTTTGCGTCCGGGATCTTCCAGCTCAAGGAAAAAATGGGCCCGATCCTCTGGCAGTTTCCGCCGAGCTTCAAGTTCGACGCCGAGCTGTTCGAACACTTCCTGACCCTGTTGCCCCACACCAATAAAGAGGCCAAGGCCTGCGCGAAACAGTCCGCCGAGCGCATGCAAAAGCCGGGGTATCTCGACATTCCCGCCAAGGGCCGTGTGCGCCATGCGGTGGAAATTCGTCACGAGAGTTTCCGCTCCCCGGAATTCATCGCGCTGTTGCGCAAATTCAACGTGGCGCTGGTGGTGGCCGATACGGCCGGCAAGTGGCCGTACCTGGAAGACGTCACCGCCGACTTCCTTTACCTGCGCTTGCACGGCGACAAAAAACTCTACGCCAGCGGCTACACACCGGCGGCGCTGAAGCATTGGGGCGACCGCGTCGAGGCCTGGTCCCACGGCAAGCAACCGGGCGATGCCCATCGGGTGGTGACAAAGGCTCCCCGTGCGCGCAAATCCCGCGACGTATTCTGCTATTTCGACAATGACATCAAGGTCCGCGCCCCCTTTGACGCCCGCACGTTGCTGGAGCGATTCGATCTCGCCAAGGACCTGCAAGTGGCGCCGGGCGACCTGCAAGGAGCCACCTTTTGACCACGCTAGTGACCCCGCCCATGACTGCACGCCCTCGCGAATCAACCACCACCCCCGTGACGCTCAACGTGCTGACGATGAACATGCACATGGGTTTCGGGTTCTTCAACCGGCGCTTCATCCTGCCGGAACTGCGCGATGCCGTGCGCACCGTGTCGGCGGACGTGGTGTTTTTGCAGGAGGTCCACGGCGAGCAGCAGAACCATGCGCAGAAGGTCAAGGACTGGCCGACCACCTCGCAGTACGAGTTCCTGGCCGACACCATGTGGAAGGACTTTGCCTACGGCCGTAATGCGGTGTACCCCCATGGCCACCACGGCAATGCGCTGTTGTCCAAGTACCCCATCACCCGCCATGAGAACCTCGACATCTCGATCCATGGCACCGAAGAGCGTGGGTTGTTGCACTGTGTGCTGGCAGTGCCCGATGTTGGCGAAGTGCACGCGATCTGTGTGCACCTGGGCCTCAAGGAAGCCCACCGGCAACAGCAGCTCAAATTGATGGCCGACCTGCTGGCGCGGTTGCCTCATGAGGCGCCGGTGATCGTCGCCGGGGATTTCAACGACTGGCGGCAGAAGGCCGATGCCGCATTGGCGGGTACAGGTTTGCAGGAGGTGTTCGTCAGTACCTTCGGCGCCCCGGCGAAAAGTTTTCCGGCGCGTTTCCCTGTCCTGCGTCTGGACCGGATTTACGTGCGCAATGCGCGTGTTCGCGCCCCCAGGGTCCTGTCCAATCGACCCTGGTCCCATCTTTCCGATCATGCGCCGTTGGCGGTGGAGGTGACGTTATGAGCGGTAGAAACACGCCAGTCGGGACGTGGCACGAGGGTAACTCGGTGGAGTTGCTCATCAACGGCGAAGACTTTTTCACCCAGGTCTTCGACGCCATCGGCGCTGCGCAGAAAGAAGTGCTGATCGAAACCTTCATCATCTTTGAAGACCGGGTCGGCAAGGCCTTGCAGCGGGTGGTGATCGACGCCGCCAACCGTGGCGTGCGTGTGGTCATGACCGTCGACGATTACGGCACCAGCGACCTGAGTTCCGCGTTCGTGACGGAGATGACCCAGGCCGGGGTGCAGATCCAGCTGTTCGACCCGCGCCCCAAGTTCATGGGCATGCGCACCAATCTGTTTCGCCGCCTGCACCGCAAGGTGGTGGCGATCGACGCCGAGCTGGCATTCATCGGCGGCATTAACTACAGCGTCGATCACATGTGCGACACCGGTATCACCGCCAAGCAGGACTACGCGGTCAAGGTCCGCGGGCCGATTGTCGCCGAGATCTACCGCTCAACGACTGCCATGCTCGGCCCCGTGGTGAGAAAGACCTGGTCGCCGCTCAAGGTCGTCAACCGCAAGGCCGGTAGCGCAAGAATGCTGCTGGCCGAACGGGACAACCGCGAACACACCACCGACATCGAAGAGCAGTACCTCAAGGCGATGCGCACCGCCACCCAGCGCATCACCATCGCCAACGCGTATTTCTTCCCCAGCTACCGCTTCCTGCGGGAACTGCGCAGCGCCGCACGACGCGGGGTCAAGGTGACGTTGATTCTTCAGGGTCAGCCGGACATGCCCTTCGTGCGCATGTGTTCGCGCCTGACCTACACCTGGCTGCTGCGCGAAGGCGTGGTGATCCACGAATACACCCAGCGCGCGCTGCACGGCAAGGTGGCGCTGATCGATCAGGAATGGTCCACCGTGGGTTCCAGCAACCTGGACCCGTTGAGCCTGGCGCTGAACCTGGAGGCCAATCTGTTCATTCGGGACCAGCCGCTGAACCACCAGCTGCACGAGCACCTCAAGGAACTGGCCGCCCTGCACAGCAAGCAGGTCAATCTCAAGGGCCTGGCGAAAGGGCAATGGTGGCGGGCGCCGATGATCTTCCTGAGCTTCCACTTCCTGCGCCACTTTCCGGCCATCGCCGGGCTATTTCCGGTCCATGGGCTGCGGCTCAAACCGGTCCGTACGCCGGACGTGATTCCCGACGCGGCCGAAATCAAACACGTGCAACACGAGAACAAGCTGCCAGATCAGGAGAAGTCGGTATGAGCGCGATGTCTGAAACCTCGGGTTCCGAGCCCCAGGAAAAGCCGGCCGGCAAGCACGCCACATTGCTCAAATGGGCGAAGATCGTCTTCACCCTGTTCTTCTTCATTGCGGTGCCCGTGATGTTGTTCCTGCTGGTGAAGAACCTGGACTGGAACGAGGTCAAACACGCCCTGCAGTCCTACAAGGCCAGCACCCTGGCGCTGGGCTTTGTGATTGCGGCCGGGAGTTACCTCACGTACTGCGGCTTCGATATCCTCGCCCGGCGTTACACCGAGCACAAATTATCGGTCAAGCAGATCATCCCGGTCACCTTCGTCTGCTACGCGTTCAACCTCAACCTGAGTTCGTGGGTCGGCGGGATTGCCCTGCGTTATCGGTTGTATTCGCGGCTGGGCCTGGACGTGCCGACCATCACGCGGATTCTGAGCCTGAGCCTGATCACCAACTGGCTGGGCTACATGCTGCTGGCGGGCGTGGTGTTTTCCGGGCGCTTCATTGACATGCCCGAAGGCTGGAAGATCGGCGACACCAGCCTGCAATTGATCGGTTTCGCGCTGTTGGCGGTGTGCCTGGGCTACTTCCTCGCGTGCCGCTTTTCCAAGCGCCGGTCGTGGAAGATTCGCAAGCAGGAAATCATCCTGCCGTCCCTGAATCAGGCGCTGCGACAGGCCCTGCTCGGTGCATTGAACTGGGGTTTGATGGCGCTGTTGATCTATGTGCTGCTGCCGGAAAAAGCCTTCTACCCGGCCGTGCTCGGGATCCTGCTGATCAGCAGCATTGCCGGCGTCATCGCCCACATCCCCGCCGGGCTGGGCGTGCTGGAAACCGTGTTCATCACGCTGATGCAACATCAGTTCCCCAAGGGCCAACTGCTGGCCGCCCTGATCGGCTATCGGGTGATCTACTTCCTGGTGCCGCTGTTGCTGGCGCTGGTGGTGTACGCCGTGCTGGAGAAGCGGGCCAAGACCATGCGGATGAATAATGAGGCGCAGGCGGAGCGTTAACCGCCCTGTTAGAGCAGGCGCGATCCGCTTCTGCCGAAGGCGTGGGAGCTGGCTTGTCTGCGATCTGCTGCGAAGCGGCAGTAAAACCTGCTAATTCGGTTCCGACAGACACCCCTGGTTGCAGGGTTTCAGGGCCGCTGCGCGCCCCATCGCTGGCAAGCCGAGCTCCCACGGCCTGCGGCCAGAGT